>CANKMT010000056.1 GCA_947482825.1 Betaproteobacteria bacterium
ACATAGGCCCTATCGTAGGGCTATTGGGCTACGAAAGGAAACAATCCATGTATCTAGGGTTTTGGCGACCTAATGCCCGCAAACCCGCGCCGTTACTGGGGGGCGGCTAAAATTGTGCCTCGGAAGTGTCAAAGTCAGGTCTCGGGGCGCGTGGGTTCAGGCCTTTCGGACACCGGCCCGGTACGGCGGAATGGTCCCGGCGTCCTTTTCGGGGGTAGCGAATTCCGCTAAACCGAAGTTCCCCGCTCCGACGGGCGAATTTCCCCTTCATCTCAATGTGTTGAGATGATTTTCCGGGTGCGTGATCTGTCTACGGTCGGATCTGCGCGACGAGATCGAGGGCGCGACGCTGTTGTGCGTTGGCGGTGGTGACGACATCGAAGGTGGGTTGATCATCATCGGCGTTGGGGGCGCGGCAGGTGTTGCGCACGATGCCCGAGAGATCGTCGAGCAAGGTTGCGAAGCTATGCACGGGTGAGCCGTCATCGAGGGTGCGGCTGGCGACTTTGCGCAATGCCTTGGCGGATCGCTTGGCTGGCGCCACCGGGCCACGCGTGGACTTGGGGGCCTGCTCGGTATCGGCGAACATCAACTCGCGCCAGGCCTCGCGCATGTGCCATTCGACGTAGTAGGCCAACATGCACAGCAGGATGTGAGCACGCACCCGGTCGGCCGTGCGGTGATGGATGGGGCGCACCTTCAGATCGACCGTCTTGAGCGAACGGAAGGCCCGCTCCACGTTGGCCAACGCCTTGTAGCTGCGCACGCATTGGGGCCCGTCCATGCGCTCTGAAGGCACCGAGGTGCGGATGATGTAGATGCCGCCGAGCGCGGCCTCGGCGCCGATGCGCTGGGCATTGCGCGCCCAGCGCAGGCTGCCCGCATCGATGATCAGCTCGAAGTGCTTGGCGACCTTGTACTGGTTGATCACGCGACCCACGGCCACGCCGATCCTGTCCTGACCCACGAGCTTGCCTGAGCGCACCCGATCGCGCACCTTCTCCAAGTTGCGCTCCGTGCGTGCGATCAGATCCTCACGCTTGTGCGCCCGCAGCTTGGCCAGCTCCGGGTTGCGGCAGGCCACCAGGCGCTCGCCCGGATACTCCGGCGATTCGATCTCGACGAGGTTGCGCTCATCGAACAGCCCGAGCTGCAATTGCCCCTGCTCGAGCAAGCCACAGATCGATGTGCTCTTGAGCGCCGTGATCCAATCGACGCCCGGGCTCTGGCGCAACTCGGCAATGGCCTTGGAGCTGATCATGCCTCGGTCGCCGACCATCACCATGCGCTCGATGCCGAAGCTGCCACGCAGGCGCTCGACCTCGGGCAGGAAGGTCTGGCTGTCGGCCACGTTGCCCTCGTAGACCGAGACGGCCACCGGGCAGCCGCGCGCATCGGTGAGCAGCCCGTAGTTGACCTGGAGCATGCCCTTTTTGCCGTCGCGGCTGTAGCCAAGCTTGGCCAGCAGGCAGGTCAGGCCCTCGAAGTAGCTCGAGGACAGGTCGTAGAGCACGAGGCCGCCCTCCTTGAGGTGGCGGGCGGCGAGCTTCTTCTGGATCGTGTCCTGTATCGTGTCCTGGTGTGCGAGCAGCCAGTCCATGGCACCGTACAAGTCGTCTTCGTCGGCCTCGGCCTCGGCCACGCCGAAGTCTTGCGCCAGCGTGGTGCTGTGCCAGCAGCGGGTGGTGGCCAGCTTGGTGTTGGGGCTAACGACGCGCGCGGCGATCATGGCCATAACCAGGTCGCGCTCGCGCGACGCACGGGCCGCCAGCAGGCGCTCCATCTGGAGCTGGCGCATGGCTACACAGACGGCCTGCACGTGCCCGGACCCACGCGAGGTCATGACCTCGAACAAGCTACTTGGCGGGCACACGCCCTCGCCACGCAGCACAAGGCGCAGGGCGGCGATCTGCGCGTCGGAGAGCGCAGACAGGTTGGCCAGGGTGCGCTTGCGCACGCGCTTACCGTCGCGGAAGGACTCGCGCAACAGGTACGTGGGGCGGGAATCACGATTAGGCACGGCGTCTATGTGCATGGGTTCATATTACACATATCTCTCAGCAAACAAATAGCAAATACATGGCTACATTCAACACCCCAACAAAAAATCCCAACTCCTTGAACCAACTCAAAAAGTTGGGGCTATCTCACCCGCCAATCGGGGGAACTTCGGGCTAGAGTGGTGAATGATGGACGTCTTGAACTGAGACGCTCTGGCTTTGCGCATTTTTTTCATGCTCAAGGCATAATGTTTCCACTCGCGCCGGCGTCGGCTCCGCGAGGCCCCAGGGAAAATTGCTCATGGCGACACCACCCGCTGACATAAAGACACTTGGGCGCTACGACATCCAGGCCGTTCTGGGCAAGGGTGCCATGGGTGTTGTCTACGCTGGCATGGATCCGCGATTGCATCGCAAGGTTGCAATCAAGACCATTCTCAAGAGCGCGCTGGATGAAGATACGGCGCGCGAGTACACGATGCGTTTCGATCGCGAGGCCCAGGCGGTCGCGCGGCTGAACCACCCGAACATCGTCCAGGTTTACGACTTCGGCGCCGAGGGTGAAGTCGCGTACATCGTGATGGAGTTCATTCAGGGCAAGGAGCTCAAGGACTTCTTCGACGCCAGCGAGCGCTTCGACATCAAGGAAGCCGTCCACATCATGGGCGAGCTGTGCGAGGCGCTTCACTTCGCCCATGAAGCAGGGATCATCCATCGGGACATCAAGCCCGCAAACGTGATGATCGACAACAAGGGGCGGGTGAAGCTCGCGGACTTCGGCGTTGCGCGGATCACCGACGCGGACCGTTCTGCGTCCGAAAAGACCCAGGCCGGCGCCATCGTCGGCACGCCCGCGTACATGTCGCCTGAGCAGATCGAAGGTGGCGAGATCGATCGGCGCACGGACATCTTTTCGGCAGGGATCATCCTCTACCAGTTCCTGACCGGCGAGAAGCCGTTCACCGGCACCAGCACCTGGACGATCGCGAAGAAGATCCTCCAGGATGAGCCTGTGATGCCCTCGCGGCTCAATACGAACATCTCTCCGCTGTTCGACGCCATCATCGCCAAGGCGCTGGCCAAGAACATGACCCAGCGCTACCAGACGGCGCGGGATCTTGGGACCGACCTCAAGAATGCGCTCGAAGGCAAGTCCAGCACCGACGAGAGCGACAAGACCATCGTTGGTTCGCTGTCTTTCGACGCCTCTCTGCCGCCCGCCGCGCTCGCCGGCGTTCCGGCCGGCGCTTCGGGTACCAACGTCGGTCAAACCGGGACGCAGGAGGTCGAGCTCGAGTTCTGGCGCTCGATCAAGGACGGCAACGACGCCGACGACTTCGATCTCTACGTCAAACAGTTTCCCGAAGGCATCTACGCGGCGCTCGCCAAACGCAAGAGCGCGAAGATCCGCGGCATAGCCAGTGAAGACACCGCCACCAAGGGGTTGCAGGCGGCTGAGCAGGAAAAGCGCGAGCTCGAAGAAGCCGCACGGCGCGAGGCCGAGGTCAAAGCGAAGCTGGCGGAAGAAAAGGCCAAACTCGAAGCCGAAATGGCCAAGAGGGAAGAGGAGTATAAGAGGCGCACCGCCGAGGTGGAAGCAAGGCAGGTCGAGGAAGCCAAGGCCCGGGCGGAAAAGGAAATCGCCGAGAAAGCCGAATTCGAGGCAAGGCTCGCCAAGCGCGAAGCCGACCTTCAGATTCAGCTGAAGAAGCAGGAAGAAGAACAGGCGCGCATCCAGGAGGAACTCAAGAAGAAAGAGGCCGAGACGGCCCACCTCACCAAGGAAATCCGCAAGAAAAAGGGTTCGCCTCTCGTTCCAGTGGCGATTGGCCTGCTGGTGGCTGCGATCGGCGGCGGGTCGATCTACTACTACACGCGCTCGCCGGACACCCAGGCGTTGATGGCTGCGTTGGAAGTCGCTAAAAAATCCAACGAGCAGCTGATCGCCGCCCGCGGCGCCGAACAGAATGCAGCTAAGGAACTTGAGCTCGCACGGCAGCGCGAAGCTGAAGCCAAGGCCTCCGGCGACCAGGTCAAGATGCAACAGCTGGCCGAGGAAACCAAGCGTAAGGAGGCCGAACTGGCCAAGCAGGCCGAACTCGTGAAGCAGAAAGAAGCCGAAGCCAAGGCGGCCGTGGCGAAGGCCGAAGAAGCTGGGAAGAAGGCAAAAGACAGCGAATCGCAGAAAAAAGCCGATCTCGAAAAGAAGGCCGAGCTTGACAAGAAGGCTGCGGCTGAAAAGATTGTGGCCGACAAGGCGGCGGCGGAACAGCGTTCCGCGGCAGAAAAAGGCCGCGCGGCGGCGGAAAAAGCTGCGGCGGAGAAAGCCGAGGCGGACAGGCTCATAGCTGAGAAAGCCGCGGCCGAGAAAGCGGCCGCAGCGAAAGTGGCGGCCGCCGCCCCCGCGGCCCCGAAGCCGGCCCCAGTGGTTGAGGCGCCGAGAGCGAAGATTACTGCCAGTACGGGCGCGGCCGAGCGGTTGTTGATTCGCGAGGAAGAAGCGGCGCGGAAAGCTGCTGAAGCTCGCGGCGTTCCTGTCAGCGGCGAAACCAAGGCAGCCGCAGGGGATCAGGTTGCCAGCGTTTCACCGTCGGTGATCAATCCTGCCGCACCTTCAGGCGCTCCCACCGCGCCCAAGGTGTCGCTCTATCAGCAGGGTAGGGAAGCCGAGCAGGCCGGCAAAATCAAAGAAGCGGTGCGGCTCTATGTGCGGGCGGTGCGCGCCGGCGAATTCGACGCAGCGAAATCTCTCGGTGACATTTTCGCCGATGGGAAGGGTGACGTTACCAAGGATTACGCCGAGTCGCTGAAGTACTACGCCATCGCCGAGAAGAATGGTGTCAAGCTCGAGCGCACTACAGGGCGCGGCCGCTAGTCCTAGCGCGCGCGGCCGTATCACGGCCATCGAAACAGCAAGACCCACGCGTATCCGGTAAGCCGGGCCCAACGTCGCCGCAGTCTAAGCGACCTTGAACCGGTCGAGGATCTCGCGGTTGATCTCGATGCCCAGTCCCGGTCCGGTCGGAACCTTGACTACGCCCTTTTGGTGACTGAAGACGTCCCCGCCGAGTTCTTCGCGGAACGGGTTGTAGGTCTGCTCGTATTCGAGCATCGGCGGCTGAGGTACCAAGCAGGGTGGGCACTCAGGGAGCGAAGCTAGAAAGTGCATCGTAGCGGCGAGCCCGATCGCGGTACCCCAGGCGTGGGGCACGCACTGGACCCAGTGCGCCTGGGCAAGTGCGGCGATCTTCTTGCATTCGGTGATTCCCCCTGCCGCGCAAACATCGGGTTGCACGATGTCCATCGCGCGCCGATTGATAATCTCGCGGAAGCTGAACTTGGTGAACTCATTCTCACCGCCCGCAACCTGCATATCGAGAGCCTGTGAGACTTCGGCGTATCCGTCCAGATCCTCGGGCGAAACGGGTTCCTCGAACCAATGGATACCGAGTTTCTCCATCTCGCGGCCGATCTGGATTGCCTGCGGCACGTTGTAGCAATGGTTGGCGTCGACCATCAAGAGCATCTCGCCGCCGATCGCATCACGGACCGCTTCGATCCTCGCGAGATCCTTTTTCATCGAGCCCAGGCCGATCTTCATTTTCACTGCTGGAAAGCCCTGCGCCTTGTAGCCCAGCGCTTCCTCGACCGCCGTTTCAGTAAGGCGGGACATGTCGGTGAAGTAAAGCCCGGTTGCATACGCGGTGAGGTCCGTGCGGAAGGCGCCGCCGATCAGCTTGTGGATCGGCTTGCCAGTCGCTTTTCCGATGATGTCCCAGAGAGCGATGTCGACCCCGCTGATACCCGAGATCGTCATGCCGGTCAGTCCGTAGTCCTTGACCTTGTTGTAGAGCGCTTCCCAGAGCACTTCAACATCGAACGGGTCGCGGCCTATGAGCGAGGGCTTGAGCAACGAGTCGACGACGCTCTTGGCGACCGACGCGGGTCCATAGCAATCGCCCCAGCCGATGAGTCCTTCGTCGGTAACAATTTCTACGACCATCGCGCCCTTGGTCTTGTACCACCAACCTCTGGAGGAGGTGAAAGGGGTCTGCACGTCGCAAAGGAGTTGATGGGTAATGACGTCGGTAATCTTCATCGCGCTACTCCAAGGCCTGGGCCGCAAGGGACCGGCATGATCGTCGAGTTTTCCGGAGTGCGCCATAGGGAGGCTCGCCCGAATTGATCAGAGCTAGTGTTCACTTACTTTAAAGACTGCTTTTCTAGGCGCAAGGCTCGCGAGGCTATGAACGGTAGCTGCGGCTCCATGTTTCACGTGGAACAGCGCCTTCAGCCGGCGCTTCGCCTAGTTTCACGTGGAACATTCACGTATGATTGCGCCTCTCTGAAGTCCCCAAGACCAGTTCCGGTATGCGATTCCGCGGCAATTTCGATGTCATTGTGGTCGGCGGCGGCCACGCCGGCAGCGAGGCCGCGCTTGCGTCGGCCCGGTCCGGCGCAAAGACGCTTCTGCTTACGCACAGCATCGAGACGCTTGGACAGATGTCCTGTAACCCGTCGATCGGCGGGATCGGCAAGGGCCATCTGGTCCGCGAGATTGACGCCCTCGGTGGCGCAATGGCGCTGGCTACCGATGAAGCGGGAATCCAGTTCCGGACCCTGAACTCCTCGAAAGGCCCGGCGGTAAGGGCAACCCGCGCGCAGGCCGACCGGGTCCTATACCGAAGCGCGATCCGCACCCGGCTCGAAAATCAGCCGAACCTGTCGCTGTTCCAGCAAGCCGTAGACGATATCGTGCTTGACGGTGGGAGGGTCGCCGGCGTCCTGACTCAGGGCGGGATCGAATTCCGTGCCGATACGATCGTGCTGACGACCGGGACCTTCCTTGGTGGGTTGATCCACGTGGGTCTGCAAACCCAGCAAGGCGGTCGCGCGGGCGACGCGGCAGCCGTCAACCTGGCTGCGCGTCTGCGAGAGATGAAGCTGCCCGTCGGCCGCCTGAAGACCGGCACGCCGCCTCGAATCGATGGGCGAACGATCGATTTCTCCAGTATGCAGGAACAGCCGGGCGACACTCCTGCGCCGGTGTTTTCGTTCTTGGGCGCATTGGACATGCATCCGGCCCAGCGGCCCTGCTGGATTACCCATACCAATGAGCGGACGCACGAAATCATTCGCGGAGGATTGGACCGCTCACCGATGTTCACCGGCGTGATCCAAGGCGTCGGGCCGCGGTATTGCCCCTCCATCGAGGACAAAATCCACCGTTTCGCCGGCAAGTCGAGCCACCAGATCTTTCTGGAACCCGAAGGCCTGTCCACGCACGAGTTCTATCCCAATGGGATCTCGACCAGCCTTCCGTTCGACGTCCAAGAGGATTTGGTGCATAGCATCGCGGGCCTCGAGGACGCGCATATTCTGCGGCCCGGATACGCGATCGAATATGACTATTTCGACCCCCGGAACCTTAAGGCATCGCTTGAAACCAAGTCGATCGAAGGCCTTTTTTTCGCCGGCCAGATCAACGGCACGACTGGTTATGAGGAAGCCGCTGCACAGGGCTTGCTGGCAGGCCTCAATGCCGCAAGGAAAGCGCAGGGCAGGGAAGGCTGGTCGCCGCGCCGAGACGAAGCCTATCTTGGGGTATTGGTTGACGACCTGATTACGCGAGGCGTGTCCGAGCCGTATCGGATGTTTACCAGCCGCGCCGAATATCGCCTGATGCTGCGGGAAGACAATGCTGACTTGCGGCTGACTGAAATCGGCCGATCTCTAGGGATCGTCGATGACAACCGTTGGGAAGCCTTCAACCGCAAGCGCGACGCAATCGCGGCCGAGCAAGAGCGCCTGAAGTCGATTTGGGTCAATCCGAAAACCGTTTCCATTGCAGAGGCCGAACGCGTGTTCGGCAAGGCGATCGAGCGGGAGTACACCCTGGGCGATCTGCTGCGTCGTCCGGGAGTCACCTACACCTCGTTGATGACGTTGCAGGCAGCCGGGCCTCCGGTCACGGACCCCATCATTGCCGAACAGGTGGAGATCCAGGCCAAGTACTCGGGGTACATCACGCGGCAACACGAGGAGGTTGAGAGGCGTGAAGCCCAAGGCTCGCTCAAACTGCCGGCGAACCTCGACTACGCTGCGGTTCGCGGGCTGTCGCGCGAAGTGCAGCAGAAGCTCAACCGATACAAACCGGAAACGATAGGGCAGGCGGCGCGGATGCAGGGCATCACGCCTGCAGCGATCTCACTCCTCCTGGTGCATCTCAAGCGCGGATTCCCCGCCCAGAAAAAGTCCGCATGACTCCGGCGGCCACGCTTGCCCAAGGACTGGAAGGACTGGGCCTGGTCCTGCCGCAAGAGGCGACGCGCAAACTCCTGGCGTATGTCGACCTGCTGGCGAAATGGAACCGCATCTACAACCTCACCGCGATCCGCGAGCCGGAGCGCATGGTCAGCTATCACCTGATCGACTCCCTCGCGGTCTTGCCCCATTTGTCCGCCGGTACGCTGGTCGATGTGGGCTCGGGCGGCGGACTCCCTGGTATCCCTCTTGCGATCGCCAGGCCGGACCTGCGCATAACGCTGAATGACAGCAACCACACGAAAGGGGCATTCATGCAGCAGGCGGTTATCGAGCTGGATCTTGGGAATACCGAAGTGCATGTCGGCCGCGCGGAACATTGGCGGCCGGACGCGCTTTTCGACGGCGCGATCTCACGCGCGTTTGCGGAACTCGCCGATTTCATTGCGGCCTGCCGCCATCTCGTGAAGCCCGGCGGGTTCTTCGCGGCAATGAAAGGTCTCTATCCCCACGATGAGATCGCAAGAGTGGCCAGCGGCGTGAAGTGCGAAAAGGTATTCAGGCTGAACGTGCCCCGGGTCGATGGCGAGCGCCATCTCGTGGTTTGCGAAGCGGGACCATAGCGATGGCCCGGATCATTGCGGTCGCCAACCAAAAAGGCGGCGTGGGCAAGACGACCACGAGCGTCAACCTTGCAGCGAGCCTTGCGGTGAGCGGTAAGCGAGTCCTCCTGATCGACCTCGATCCGCAGGGCAATGCAACCACAGGTAGCGGCGTGGACAAGAAAGCCACGTCGCGCACCGTGTACCAAGTGCTTCTCGGCCTGGGCGAAGTGGGGGGCATCCGCATCGTTTCCGAATCTGGAAAATACGATCTTCTTCCCGCGAACCGGGAACTGGCCGGCGCCGAGGTGGAATTGGTGGACCTGCCGAATCGCGAAGGCCGCCTCAAGGCGGCATTGTCCAGCGTGGAGGCGGACTACGACTTCGTCCTCATCGATTGCCCTCCCTCGCTTTCGCTCCTGACAATCAACGGGCTGGTGGCGGCGCGCGAAGTGCTGATTCCCATGCAATGCGAGTACTACGCGCTCGAGGGGCTGTCGGACCTGGTGGGCACCGTCAAGCGGGTGCGCGCAAACCTGAATCCGGCGCTCGAGATCGGTGGTTTGCTGCGCACGATGTACGACCCGCGCAACACGCTCTCACAGCAGGTCTCCGCGCAGCTGGAGCAGCACTTCGGAAACAAGGTATTCAAGACCCTCGTGCCTCGCAATGTGCGGTTGGCCGAGGCGCCCAGTTACGGAATGGCTGCGGTGGTGTGGGATCGCGCGTCCAAGGGTGCGCAGGCCTACCTCGCACTTGCCGAGGAAATCCTGGCGCCCGCGACCGCGGCATGAGGACCACGGAATGAACAAGCAAAAAGGGTTGGGACGCGGGCTCGATGCGCTGCTTGGCGGGGACGAGCCGCCGAAAGACGCGCTGATGAAACTCCCGGTCAACCGGATCCGGCCGGGAAAATACCAGCCACGCACTAAGATGGACCAGGAGGCGCTCGCCGAACTCGCGGCGTCGATCAAAACGCAGGGGCTGATGCAACCGATATTGGTGCGGCCGGTGGAACGTGACCGCTACGAGCTGATTGCCGGCGAGCGCCGCTGGCGCGCTGCACAGATGGCGGGGCTCGACGAGGTGCCGGCGCTCGTGCGCGAGGTGCCGGACGAAGCGGCGCTTGCCATGGCGCTGATCGAAAACATCCAACGCGAAAACCTGAACGCGATGGAAGAGGCCGCTGGCCTCCAACGCCTCGTGCAGGAATTCAAAATGACCCACCAGCAGGCCGCGGACGCCGTCGGTCGCTCGCGCAGCGCGGCAAGCAATCTGCTGCGCTTGCTCAATCTAGCCAAACCGGTACAAGCAATGGTCATGGAGGGCGTGCTCGAGATGGGCCACGCGCGTGCCCTGCTTGCGCTCGATGGCGCCCGCCAGGTCGAAGCTGCGAATCGCACGGCGGCGAGAGGAATGTCGGTGCGTGAAACCGAAGCGCTAGCCCAGCAGTGGCTCAAGGGCGACACGACCCCCGCGCGGCGCAAGAAGATCGATCGCGATATTGCCCGGCTTGAAGAGGAAACCGCCGGGAAAATCGGCACCACCGTTGAGATCAAGGCCGGGCGCAAAGGCAGCGGCAAGCTCGTCGTGCACTACTCGAGTTTCGAGCATCTCGACGAATTGATCGCAAAACTCGGCAGGCGGTAAGCGCGCGAGTCGTTGTTGCGCCGCGGCGAATGATTGACTGTGAACACCGAGGACAATTACAATCAACGGGTTTGCTCGATGCAAAATGAAGATCCCGATGCCTCGCATCAAGAGCAAGCCGATCCGCACCGTCCTCGCCTGGCAACTCATCGCCACAGCCGCGTTGACGCTGTTCTCCGGCTGGCTTGAAGGGGGGCACGGCGCGTTATCGGCGGCGCTTGGCGGCGCGGCGGGCGTGGCGGGCGGGCTTGGATTTACAGTGATGGTGCAACGGGGCAGGGACAAGTCCGCAGGGGGGGCGCTGGTGACGGCGCTGCAGGCAGAGTCGGTCAAGATCGGACTCTCGGTATTTCTTCTCTGGATGGTTTTGAAAAACTACGAGGACGTGATCGCGTCCGCGTGCGTTGGATCGTTCATTTTGTCGATCCTGATTTTTTCGATGGCATTTTTTGTCCGCGACCATGGCAGCAGCTAAAGAACTCAATCCCACCGAGTACATCGGCCACCACCTGACCCACGGCACCTGGCAGTTCGGCGACAGCCCGTTCTGGTCGATCAATTTCGACTCCGTTGCCGTGGCCGTGCTGCTCGGCGTCCTCGGTATCGGCTTCATTTGGTGGATCGTGCGCGGTGCGACCTCGGGCGTGCCGAGCAAGCGCCAGGCTTTCGTCGAGCTGCTCTTCACTTTCGTCGACGATCAGGCAAAGAGCATCTTCAAGCACGGCGACCGCAGCGCCTTCATCGCGCCGGCGGCGCTCACGGTCTTCGTGTGGGTGCTTCTAATGAATTCGATGGACTTCCTGCCGGTGGATATCGTCGCGAAGGCCACGCATGGCATTTCCGAGCATGGCTTCCGTATTGTCCCGACCGCGGACGTGAATACCACCTTCGCGCTGGCGCTCACCGTGTTCGCCTTGATGATCTACTTCTCGATCAAGGTCAAAGGGCTCGGCGGCTGGATGCACGAACTCTTCGCCACGCCGTTCGGCAAGGTGTTTTTTCCGCTGAACCTGCTCTTCAACGCGATCGAATACCTCTCCAAGCCGCTTTCGCACTCATTGCGGCTGTACGGCAACATGTATGCCGGGGAATTGATCTTCCTGCTGCTGTGGACCTGGGCCGCCACGGGCGCCGTGGGGATCTTCTTCAGCTTTTTCCTCGGACTGTCGTGGGCCATCTTCCATATCCTGATCGTCGCGCTGCAGGCCTATATCTTCATGATGCTCACCATCGTCTACCTGACGATGGCCCACGAGCACCACTAATCCCCCAATTACTCTTCCGCAAAAGAAAGGAACACTCGCAATGGAAAAAATGCAAATGATCGCGATGGTGCAGGCCTATACCGGCATCGGCATCGGCCTCATGATCGGCCTGGGCGCGCTTGGCGCGTGCGTGGGCGTGGGCATCATGTGCAGCCGCTTCCTCGAAGCCGCCGCGCGCCAGCCCGAGCTCACCGACTCGCTGCAGGCCAAGGTCTTCCTGCTTCTGGGCCTGATCGACGCCTCGTTCATCATCGGCGTGGGTCTCGCGCTCTGGTTCGCCACCGGCAATCCGCTCCTCGGCAAGCTGGTCTAAGCGGCTCCGCCGCGTATTCCCGCCAGGGGGGAAGCATGAACCTAACATTTTCGATGATCGCCCAGGCGCTGGTGTTCCTGGCCTTCATCGCATTCACCATCAAGTTCGTCTGGCCGCCGATGTTGCGGGCGATCGAAACGAGGCAGAAGACCATCGCCGACGGCCTTGCGGCCGCCGACCAGGGTCGCAAGTCGTTGGAGGTCTCCGCAAAGCAGGCCGACGAGGAGATCAACGCCGCGCGAGCGCGCGCGGCAGAGATCCTCGGACAGGCCGAGAAGCGCGCCGCGCAGATGATCGAAGCGGCCAAGGAAGCGGCCAGGGAAGAAAGCGGCAGGGAAAAGGCAGCCGCCAAAGCCGAGATCGAGCAGGACGTTTCCCGGGCGCGGGAAACGCTGCGCGAACAGGTGGCCTCGCTTGCTGTGGCCGGCGCCGAGAAGATCCTGCGCCGCGAAGTCAACGCCCAGTCGCACGTCGAACTGCTTTCGCAATTGAAGAAAGAGCTCTGACCAGGATGGCCGAAACCGCCACAATCGCGAGACCCTACGCCGAAGCGTTGTTTGCAATGGCCGACAAATCGGGCTCGCTGGCGCAATGGTCCGAGACACTCGGGCAGCTGGCCCAGTTTGCGCAGGCGCCCGAGATGGCGCAGATTCTCGGTAATCCCAAGGTGACCAGCGCACAGTTCGTCGAACTGTTCTCGGCCGCTGGCATGCCCGCCGAAGTCAAGGGGCTGCTCCAGATGCTGACCGAGAACCGGCGACTGCAAGCCCTGCCCGCGATCCGCGACCTGTTCGAGCAGCTCAAGGCCGAGCGAGAAGGCGCGATCGACGCCGAGATCGAAACCGCCTTCCCGTTCCAAACAGGAGAGCTCGAGGCCCTGGTGGTCGATCTCGAGCGACGCTTCAAGCGCAAGATCCGGCCGCAGGTCAGCCTCAACCAGGAACTCATCGGCGGCGCCAAAGTGAGCGTCGGCGACCAGGTCATCGACGGCACCGTGCGCGGCAAGCTCCAAGCCATGAACGCAGGACTGATGGGCAGCTGATCGAAGTCAGCGCCCGCATCGACATCCCACTTTCAGAAACGGAAACGCCATGCAACAGCTGAAACCCTCCGAAATCAGCGAGCTGATCCGCACCAGGATCCAGAGCCTCGCGCTCTCGGCCGATGTGCGCACCCAAGGCACCGTGATCTCGGTGACCGATGGTATCTGCCGCGTCCACGGTCTCTCGGACGCGATGGCCGGCGAGATGCTGGAATTCCCCAACAACACCTTCGGCCTCGCCCTGAACCTGGAGCGCGATTCCGTCGGCGCGGTCATCCTGGGCGAGTACGAGCACATTTCGGAAGGCGATACGGTCAAGTGCACCGGCCGCATTCTCGACGTGCCTGTCGGCCCCGAACTGATCGGCCGCGTGGTGAATTCGCTAGGCCAGCCGATCGACGGCAAGGGCCCGGTCAACGCCAAGATGACCGACGTGATCGAGAAGGTCGCCCCGGGCGTGATCGAGCGCCAATCAGTGTCACAGCCGGTGCAGACGGGACTCAAGTCGATCGATTCAATGGTGCCGATCGGCCGCGGCCAGCGCGAGCTCATCATCGGCGACCGCCAGACCGGCAAGACCGCGGTGGCGATCGACGCGATCATCAACCAGAAGGGCAAGGACCTCATCTGCATCTACGTCGCGATCGGGCAGAAAGCCTCGTCGGTGGTCAACGTGGTGAGGAAGCTGGAAGAACATGGCGCGATGGCGTACACCATCGTCGTTGCTGCCACGGCGTCCGAATCTGCGGCGATGCAGTTCATTGCGCCCTACTCCGGATGCACCATGGGCGAGTATTTTCGCGACCGCGGCCAGGACGCCCTGATCATCTATGACGACTTGACCAAGCAAGCGTGGGCCTATCGCCAGGTATCGCTGCTTCTGCGTCGCCCGCCGGGACGCGAGGCGTATCCGGGCGACGTGTTCTACCTGCACTCGCGCCTGCTAGAGCGCGCAGCCCGAGTGAATCCGGAATACGTTGAGAAATTTACGAAAGGCGCAGTCAAAGGCAAGACTGGTTCACTGACTGCTCTGCCAATCATCGAAACGCAAGCAGGTGACGTAACAGCGTTTGTTCCGACCAACGTGATCTCGATCACCGACGGGCAGATCTTCCTCGAGACCGACCTGTTCAATGCCGGTATCCGCCCCGCGATCAACGCCGGCATCTCGGTGTCGCGAGTGGGCGGCGCCGCACAGACGAAAGTCGTCAAGAAACTTGGCGGTGGCGTACGTCTGGCCCTTGCCCAGTACCGCGAACTCGCGGCGTTCGCCCAATTCGCCTCCGACCTCGACGAAGCCACCCGCAAGCAGTTGGAGCGCGGGCGGCTCGTGACCGAACTCATGAAGCAGCCGCAGTACGAGCCGCTGCAGGTATGGCAGATGGCCCTGGTCCTGTTCGGCGTCAACAACGGCTACTTCGACGACGTCGACGTCAAGAAGGCGCTTGCCTGCGAGAAAGCCATGCAGGCATACATCAAAGACAAGTACGCCGCGCTGATCGACCGCATCGAGGACACCAAGGATTTGTCCAAGGAAGACGAAGCACAGCTTCACGAGGCGGTGAAGGACTTCAAGAAGAACGGTTCGTACTAACCGAGGTCCCGCGATGCCCGGCAGCAAAGAAATCCGCACCAAGATCAAGAGCGTGCAAAACACGCGCAAGATCACCAAGGCCATGGAGATGGTCGCCGCCTCCAAGATGAGGAAGGCGCAGCAGCGCATGCGTGCTGCGCGTCCGTACGCGGAGAAGATTCGCAACGTCGCGGCGCACATGAGCCACGCCAACCCGGAGTACCGCCACCCGTTCCTCGTCGAGCGCGACTCGGTCAAGAAAGTCGGCATCATCGTCGTCACCTCTGACAAGGGCCTGTGCGGTGGACTGAACACAAACGTGCTTCGCATGGCGCTTGCCAAAATGCGCGAGTGGGAAGGCGAGGGCGAGCAGTTCGAAGTCTGCGCGATCGGCAACAAGGGTTTCGGGTTCATGCAGCGCCTCAAGGCCAACCTGGTGTCGCATGTCATCGGCCTGGGCGACACGCCGCACATGGACAAGCTGATCGGCGCGGTCAAGGTGATGCTCAACGGCTACACCGAGGACAGGTTCGACCGTCTCGTGATCTTCTACACCAAGTTCCTGAACACCATGAAGCAGGAACCGGTCATGGAGCAGCTCTTGCCGCTTTCGGGCGAGACGATGGGTGCGCCCGAAGGTCTGTGGGACTACATCTACGAGCCAGATGCAAAGGCCGTCATCGACCAGGTGCTTACGCGCTACATCGAGGCGCTAATCTACCAGGCGGTGTCCGAGAACATCGCCTCCGAACAAAGCGCTCGCATGGTCGCGATGAAAGCGGCGAGCGACAACGCCGGCAACGTGATCGGCGAATTGCAGCTCATCTACAACAAGTCGCGCCAGGCGGCGATCACGAAAGAGCTTTCGGAGATTGTCGGCGGCGCCGCAGCAGTTTAGCTTTTATACAAGATCCCTCATTTGAGCGGATGGCTTTTCATCCGCTCAAATGAGGGATCCAAACGAATTCGATCTACTAGGAAACTGTCATGAACCAAGGAACAATCGTTCAGTGCATCGGTGCGGTGGTCGACGTGGAGTTCCCGCGTGACCAGATGCCCGCCATCTATGACGCGCTCAAGATGGACGAGATCGGCCTCACGCTCGAGGTTCAACAGCAGCTCGGCGACGGAATCGTACGCACCATTGCGCTGGGATCCTCCGACGGCCTTCGCCGCGGCATGACGGTCGTCAACACCAAGAACCCGATCATGGTGCCGATCGGACCCAAGACGCTCGGGCGCATCATGGACGTGCTCGGCCGCCCGATCGACGAGGCCGGGCCGATCGGCGCGGAGACCACCTCTTCGATCCACCGCAACGCGCCGAAGTACGAAGAGCTTTCGCCTTCGCAGGACTTGCTCGAAACCGGAATCAAGGTGATCGACCTCGTCTGCCCTTTCGCCAAGGGCGGCAAAGTGGGCCTGTTCGGTGGCGCCGGCGTGGGCAAGACGGTCAACATGATGGAGCTCATCAATAACATCGCGAAGAAACACTCGGGCCTGTCGGTGTTTGCCGGCGTGGGCGAGCGCACTCGCGAGGGCAACGACTTCTATCACGAGATGAAAGACGGTGGCGTGCTGGACAAGGTTGCGTTGGTATACGGACAGATGAACGAGCCTCCGGGCAACCGTCTGCGCGTGGCGTTGACAGGTCTCACGATGGCTGAGGCGTTCCGTGACGAAGGCCGCGACGTGCTGTTCTTCGTCGACAACATCTACCGCTTCACGCTGGCCGGAACCGAAGTGTCCGCGCTGCTGGGGCGGATGCCTTCGGCGGTCGGTTACCAGCCAACGCTGGCCGAAGAAATGGGTCGCTTGCAGGAGCGCATCACCTCCACCAAGACCGGCTCGATCACCTCGATCCAGGCCGTGTACGTGCCGGCCGATGACCTGACCGACCCGTCGCCGGCGACCACTTTCGGCCACCTGGACTCCACCGTCGTGCTTTCGCGCGACATCGCGTCGCTCGGCATCTACCCTGCAGTGGACCCGCTCGACTCCACGAGCCGCCAGATGGACCCGCACGTGGTCGGCGAGGAGCACTACAACGTAGCGCGTTCGGTGCAGGCGACGCTCCAGCGCTACAAGGAATTGCGCGACATCATCGCGATCCTGGGCATGGACGAACTCTCGCCCGAGGACAAGCTGGCCGTCGCTCGCGCGCGCAAGATCCAACGCTTCCTGTCCCAGCCGTTCGACGTGGCCAAGAACTTCACCGGCCAGGACGGCAAGTACGTACCGTTGGCCGAGACGATCAAGGGCTTCAAGGGCATCGTCGCAGGCGACTACGACCATCTCCCCGAGCAGGCGTTCTACATGGTCGGCGGCATCGAGGAAGCGGTCGAAAAAGCGAAGACCCTGCAGTAATGGCCAACACCATCCACGTCGACGTCGTCAGCGCCGAGGAGCAGATCTACTCCGGCGAGGCGGAATTCGTCGTCCTGCCGGGCGAGGCGGGCGAGCTCGGCATTTACCCCCGCCACACGCCGCTGATCACGCGCATCAAGCCGGGCACGGTGCGCATCAAGCCCAAAGGCGGCGGTGAAGAAGAGCTAATCTTCGTCGCCGGCGGGATCCTCGAAGTGCAGCCAAAGGTGGTGACGGTGCTTGCCGATACGGCCATCCGCGGACACGACCTCGATGAAGCCAAGGCCCTCGACGCGCAGAAGCGCGCGCAAGAGGCGATGCACGACCGCAGCGGCAAGATGGAATACGCCAAGGCGGCGGCCGAACTGGCCGAAGCGGCCGCGCAGATCGCAGCAATCCGCAAGCTGCGCCAGAAACGGTAGCGTTCCCGCAAGTGCAATCCCCGGGGGCAGTGCGAGCTGCCCCTTTTCATTTGGGACCCGGAACATGATCGACGCTGTTCTGTGCAACGCGTGATGAAAAAATTCGACCTCCTTGTCATCGGCGGCGGCATCAACGGCATCGGCATCGCGCGCGATGCGGCCGGCCGCGGTCTCTCGGTGCTCGTGGTCGAGAAGGATGACCTGGCTTCGCACACCTCCTCGTGGTCCTCCAAGCTGATTCACGGAGGCCTGCGCTATCTCGAGCAATACGAGTTCCGGCTGGTCGGCGAGGCCCTGGCCGAACGCGAGATATTGTTGTCGATCGCCGGGCACTTGGTCTCGCCGATGCGCTTCGTGATGCCGCATGTGCCCGAGTTGCGTCCGCGGTGGATGATCCGGATCGGCCTTTTCCTCTACGACCATCTTAGCCGCCGGACTTCACTGCCCGGCTCCTCCGGCTTGAGCCTGGCCGGACCACCCTATAACGCCGGTCTCAAGAACACGCTGCGCAACGGCTTTATCTATTCCGACTGCCGGGTGGACGATGCGCGCCTCGTAGTCGCAAATGCGCTCGACGCGAAACGCTTGGGCGCGCAGATCCTGACGCGTACTCTATGTGTCAGTGCCCACCGCAAAGACGGCCTGTGGCAAGCGCGGATCAAGAGCGAGGAAGGTGCCTCGCGCGAGATAACGGCCGTTGCAGTGGTCAACGCGGCCGGCCCCTGGGTCAAAGAGGTCCTCAACGGACACTTGCACCAGCCCAGCCGCGACAACGTGCGCCTCGTCAAGGGCAGCCACATCGTCGTACCCAGGGTCTACGAAGGCGAGCACGCCTTCATCCTCCAGAATGACGACAAGCGCGTCGTTTTCATGATTCCGTACGAAGGCAGCTTCACGCTGATCGGCACCACGGACGTTGCGGTCGAGGGCGATCCGGGCAAACCGCTGGCGACCGACGAGGAAGTCGCGTACCTGTGCCGTGCCGCCAACCGCTACCTCGCCAAGCCGGTCGCGCCGGCCGACGTTGCATGGCGCTACGCCGGCATCCGCCCCCTCTATGACGACGGCACCAGCGATCCGTCCGCAGTCACGCGCGACTACACTTTGCGCGTGGACGATGACCAGGGCGCGATGGCCGTGCTTTCGGTTTTCGGAGGCAAGATCACCACCTACCGGCGACTCGCGGAGCACGCGCTTGAAAAGCTCACGCCCTACTTTCCGGGCCTCAAGGGAGCATGGACCGACAAGGCCAAACTTCCCGGGAGCGACTTCGAAGGCTCGCGCGATGCGGTCTTCGCACGGCTGCGGGACAAGTATGCCGGGCTACCGGTCGAGGCCTTGAGCGGCATTTTCCGGCGCCACGGCACCCTTTCAGAGGCGGTGCTCGGCGACGCGAGTGCCGCCGCCGACCTTGGCGAGCACTTCGGCGCCGGGCTGTATGCGCGTGAAATCCAGTATCTCGTCGACCACGAATGGGCGCGCACGGCCGTGGATGTGCTCTGGAGACGCAGCAAGGCCGGCCTTCATCTCACGACCGTACAAAGCGAACGTGTCGCGCAGTGGCTGGCCGACAAGTGATGAGACCGCTTGCCGAGTTGGACACGAGAGGCATCCGTGGCCTTTTCTTCGATATCGACGATACGCTGACTACCGAAGGGCGCCTGACCTCGACGGCCTATTCGGCGCTCGAGCGTTGGAAGGCGGCCGGGAAGATTGCGATCCCGGTGACTGGGCGGCCCGCCGGCTGGTGTGACCATATCGCGCGCATGTGGCCCGTGGACGCGGTGGTCGGGGAGAACGGCGCGTTCTATTTCCGCCACGACGCCGCGCGACGGGTTCTCGTGAAGCGATTCCTGCAGGATGCTGCGACGCGGGCTGCAAACCGCGCACGGCTGGCCGCCCTCGCCGCGCGGATCCTTGCCGCAGTGCCCGGCTCCGCCGTAGCTTCGGACCAGGGCTATCGAGAGACCGACCTCGCCATCGATTTCTGCGAAGACGTGGCTCCGCTAGCGCTTTCCGAAGCCGAAAAGATTGCAGCCCTGATGCGCGCATCTGGCCTGACCGCCAAGATCAGCTCGATCCACGTGAACGGCTGGTTCGGGGACTACGACAAGCTCGGCATGGCGAAGATCGTGGCCAGCGAATGTTTCGGCCTGAACCTCGATGTTGCGCGCGCGCAATTCGCCTATGCCGGCGATTCACCCAACGATTCGCCGATGTTCGCCTACTTTCCCGCGTCGATCGGCGTGGCCAACGTGCGCCGCTTCGAGGGGCGGCTCGATCCTCCGCCGGCCTATGTGACGGTTGACGAGGCGGGGTCGGGATTTTCCGAACTCGTGACCCACCTGCTGGAGCGCTGAGCGTTGGAATATTGGTGGTTGTATCCGCCCATCGGGGCAGTGGTCGGTTTCATGGCGGGGTTGCTGGGCATCGGCGGGGGCATGGTCCTCGTGCCGATCCTGCTGTTCGTTTTCGGTTCGCAGAGTCCGCAGACCGGTTTCCCGCCCGAGCACCTCATGCATATGGCTCTCGCGACCGCGATGGCGACGATCCCCTTTACATCGGCGGCCAGCGTATGCGCCCACCATGCCCGCGGAGGCGTCGATTGGAGGATCGTCACCGGAATGCTGCCGGGCCTCGCGTTCGGCGCGGTCCTTGCTGCACTGGTGGCAGGCAAGGTGCCTGGCCGGCCCCTGGCGATCTTCTTCGCCGCATTCATCCTCTATGCGGCAACCTCGATGTTCTTCGACCTCACGCCCGCGGGTAAACGGACGCTGCCGGGCCGCGCCGGGCTCGCAGTTGTCGGATCGATCGTTTCTTTCCTCGCTTCATTCGTTGCGGCCGGCGCGGCCTTCATGACGATTCCGTTCATGGCCTGGTGCAATGTTCCGCTCAAGCGTGCAGTGGGAACGGCGGCGGGGATCGGCTTCCCGCTCGGTGTGGCGGCAAGCGTCGGCTACGCCATTGCGGGAATGCGCGCCGGGCCGATGCCGGACTGGAGCCTGGGATTCATCTACTTGCCGGCGTTGCTCCTGATCGTGCCGCCCAGCGTGCTGGTGGCCCCGCTGGGCGCCCGCGTCTCGCAACGCATGCCCGTGAAGCATCTGCGCATGGTGTTTGCCCTCACGCTGTATGGCATTGCGCTCCGGATGGTGATCAGCCTCTGGTAGAAAGAATGTCAGCAAGTTACCCGGAGAGTCTCGCGGGTGCTTGAGTTCTTTCGCAGCAATGTCAGTAGCCCTACGGCCGCCGCGATCGAGGGACTTCTGTGTGTGATATCTTTCCTGCAACGGCTGGGAGTCCATCGGACAGGCTTGGTGCCCGGCTACTCGATCCGCAAGGAGATCCCCATGCGTGCTTCAATCGCACTATTCGCCCTGCTTTGCGCAGGCCTGATGCAGGCGCTGCCCGCCCTCGCCAAGGACCAGAAGAATCAGGCGTTCGCGGCACTGGACAAGAACGGCGACAGCTCACTTTCCCAAGCCGAGGCCGCCACCGAGAAGGAACTCGCCAAGCGGTTCGCAAAATTCGATGCGAACAAAGACGGCAAGCTCTCGGAAGAAGGGTTCATGAAGGCGATGCAGGACAACGACAAGCGCGTGCTCGCCGACAGCGCGATCACGGCCAAGGTCAAGGCGGAGCTGCTCATTGCCAAGGGCGTGTCCTCTACGGCGATTTCAGTCGATACCTACGAAGGCAGCGCGCAACTGAGCGGAACCCTCGAGAGCAAGGAACAGGCAGCGGCCGCGGGCAAGATTGCCAGCGCGGTGTCGGGCGTTCGCTCCGTCAAGAACGACCTGAGGGTGAAGTAGCCCAAGTTGCAGGAAAGCTATGGCGCCACGATTTCTCAGCCGTCTGTTCTCGTCGCGCAAGGAAGAGCTCGGCGCGCTCGCCGAAGGGCTGCTTTCCGAACGAGGCGAGGCCTCGGGGGTCGCAAGGGCGCGCGAATTGCTCGACGCCTACACCGGCGCATCGGCCGAAGTGAAGCTGCAGTTCCTCACGCTGCTGTCGGACCGGTTCGGCGCGGACCCAAAGCAGATCGACGAGGCGATCGCAAACTATGTCGTGGATCCGGGTCCTGAATTGGCGGCGCAGCTGCATGCGGCCGCGGAGCCGCGCCTGCAGGAGTTGTTGCGGCGGCTGAACCTTGCGCCGGGCGGAACCCAGGTGCTTGTGCGCATGCGCGAAGACGTGCTGCGAAAGGTCGCCGGGCATCCGGAGCTCAGGCGCATCGACGCCGATTTCAAGCACCTGTTCGTGTCCTGGTTCAACCGAGGCTTCCTGGTCCTCCGGCGCATCGACTGGTCGACGCCCGCCTCGATCCTCGAAAAAATCATCCAATACGAGGCGGTGCATGAGATCAGCGGATGGATGGAACTGCGCGCCCGGCTCAACCCGCCGGACCGCAAGTGCTTCGCGTTCTTCCACCCGACGCTGGCCGACGAGCCGCTGATCTTCGTCGAGGTGGCGCTGACGCGCGCGATCCCCGAGTCGATCGCGCCGCTGCTGGAGGCTTCGCGCCTGCCGATCGATCCCAAGCGGGCGACGACAGCCGTGTTCTATTCGATCTCCAACTGCCAGGCGGGTCTCCAAGGGGTGTCGTTCGGCAACTTCCTGATCAAACAGGTGGTCGAGGAACTCCGGCGCGAGTTGCCGCACCTCAAGACTTTCGTGACGCTTTCCCCGGTGCCGGGCTTCGCGCACTGGTTGGCCCGCGATGCCAAGGCAGTGCTTGCGCAAGAAGAGATCGAAGTCGCCAAGGCAATCGAGCAACCCGGTTGGTATGGTGCCCCGGATGCCGAACGCGTCCTGCGGCCGGTGCTGTCGAAAGCCATCGCGACTTACCTGCTGTCTGCGAAGCACTCCTCCGGCAAGCCCCGTGATCCGGTCGCGCGCTTTCACCTGAACAACGGTGCACGGCTGGAAAAGGTCAATTGGCTGGGCGATCTTTCTCCCAAAGGCCTGCGCGAGGCAGCCGGCTTCATGGTCAACTACGTCTACGACCTCGACAACATCGAAAAGAACCACGAGGAATTCGCACACAATCGCGCGGTGGCGGCATCGCGCAACGTGCGCAACCTCCTGCGAGCGAAACCGCAGGCCACCGGAACCTCCTGAAAACCGTCCGGCGGCGGTTTCCGGGGATAATTCCGGCCTGACGAAAAACCACGGAAGAAAACAATGGCCGGACCCTTGTCACATATCCGAGTGCTCGACCTGTCCCGCGTGCTCGCCGGCCCCTGGGCCGGGCAGAACATGGCCGACCTCGGCGCCGAAGTCATCAAGGTCGAGCGCCCCGGCAAGGGCGACGACTCTCGCGCCTTCGGCCCGCCCTGGGTCAAGGACAAGGAAGGCAAGGACTCGACGGATTCGGCCTACTTCACCGCCGCGAACCGCGGCAAGAAATCGGTCTCGCTCAATATTTCCAAGCCCGGCGGGCAGCAGATCGTGAGGGATCTCGCGCGCATCTCTGACGTGCTGATCGAGAACTACAAGTTCGGCGACCTCGCCCGGTACGGCTTAGGCTACGACGACCTCAAGGTCGTCAACCCGCGCCTCATTTACTGCTCGGTGACCGGCTTCGGCCAGACCGGCCCGTTTCGCGAGCATCCCGGCTACGACTTCATGGTGCAAGGCATGGGCGGCATGATGAGCGTGACCGGTGAGCCCGACGGCGCGCCGGGCGGCGGACCTCAGCGCGCCGGCGTGCCGGTCGCGGACATCATTACCGGCATGTACGCGTCGATCGCGATCTGCGCGGCCCTGGCGCATCGCGCCGAAACCGGCATCGGACAGCACCTCGACCTCGCGCTGCTCGATTCGCAGATCGCGTTGCTCTCCTACCAGAACACCAACTACTTCTCGACCGGTGTGCCTCCCAAGCGCATCGGCAACCTGCACCCGAACATCGTGCCCTACCAGCCGTTCAAGACTTCGGACGGCGACGTGATCCTCGCCTGCGGCAACGACAACCTTTACCGCAAGTTCTGCGAAGCTGCCGGCTGCACTCAGTACATTGAGGATCCGCGTTTCGCGACCAACGGCAAACGTGTGGAGAACCGCACCGAGCTGACGCGCCTGCTCCAGGAAGTGTTTTCCAGGCGCACCACGCGCGAGTGGGTCGAGGTGCTCGAGGCCGCGGGTGTGGCGAACGGTCCGATCAACAATCTTGCGCAGGTCTACGAGGAGCCGCAGGTAAAGGCGCGCGGCATTCGTGTCGAGATGGACCATCCTGTGGCCGGCAAGTTGTCAACGGTGGCTAGCCCTATGCGCTTTTCGGCTACGCCGGTGGAATACAAGGTGCCTCCCCCGCTGGTTGGAGAGCACACCGAAGAGATCTTGCGCCGGCTGCTTGGCAAAAGCGATGCGGAGATCGCGGCGCTGCGCTCGACCGGAACGCTTTAGCCCGCGCTCTTCGCGGTAATGAGCAACAACAGGTACATCACGCCCGCGCTTGAGAGCACGCCGGCAATCAGGCTCTTTTTTGTGATCACGAAGTAGACGACCAGCGAAACGACCGTTGCAGCCAGTCGTTGCCAGAGCGATGTCTGCTCAAGTGCGCCGGAAGGAAACAGCACGATGCGGCTCACCAGTCCGGCCAGCATGGCAAAGGCGACGCAGCCCACCCACGCGAAAAGCTCACTATCGGTCGAGAGCCGCGTCGATACGGCGACGCCCAACCCACGCCAGAGATAGGTCCCGGCGCCGCAAGCCACGACGAGAAGCACGTACTCGCTCATCGTGACCTCGCAAGGCCGCGCCATGCCCGGTGTGCGGCGTAGCCGAGCGTGCCGCCGACCACCCCGGCGACCATTACGCTCCATTGCGGCGTGACGAGGTGCGTAATGGGCCCGACGATCGCCCCGAAGACTATCGCCGCGCGGCCGAGCGCGTCGCTGGCGCTGCCCGTGAGCATCAGCAGGAAATAGATCGGACTCATGAACACGAACGCGAGTTTGGCAAGCGGCGGCAACAGGTCGCCGGCGAGGAATCCCAGTGCTGTGGCGGCGCTCGCCGAGGCCATGAGAGTCAACGCAAAGCCGAAAAAATAGCCGAGGCGCCGCTCCGGCGGGATCGATGGAAAACGGGTCATCGCCCAAGCCCAGCCGGTCATCGAGATGAGCTGCGCGGCGGCATAGTATCGAGGCTGGCGGCTTGGGGCCTCACGCAGCAACGGCATCATCACCACGGTCATAGGCAGGAAGCGCACCGCCGAAATCATGACGCTGAGCAGCACCGCGAAGAAAGGCGCGCCCAGAGTGTGCATTTCGACGAGGATCAGCTGACCGGGCAGCGCCCAGATGAAGAGTGTGGACAGCACCGTGCCGGCAAACGAAAGGCCGTTGCCCGCAGCGAGAGCGCCGAAACCCATGTAGCCGGCGGCGAGCACCAGCGCCGGGATGCCGGCTGCGTGACGGGCACCTTCGCGCAAGCCGCCGCTCACTGGGCGGCAACAAAAAGGGCCACGGCGTGCCGTGGCCCTTTCTGCGGGAGGGGTTGTGCCGCGGTCAGTTGTCCACCTTTGCGCCGGCGTCTTTCACGACTTTTGCCCATTTCACGATCTCGGCGCGCACGAGTTTCTCCATTTCGGCAGGCGGCATTCCGCCTGCCGTTGCACCCTGATCGGCCCAGACCTTCTTGAGGTCGGGATGGTCCATCGCCTTGACCGTCTCCTGGTAGAGCTTGTTCTTGATGTCCCCGGGCGTGCCCTTGAGCACCCAGATTCCGTACCACGTGCGTACGTCGTAGCCGGGCACGCCGGCTTCGATGACCGTGGGAATCTCCGGCAAAGCGGGGTTTCTCTGCGCGCTGGTGACGGCGAGCCCGCGCAACTTGCCGCCCTTGATCTGCGCGGACGAGGTGCCCAGGCCGTCGAACGCGAGGTCCACCTGCCCCGCGAGCAGGTCGAGCATCAGCGGTCCGGCGCCGCGGTAGGGAATGTGGGTCATGAAAGTGCCGGTCATGGTTTTGAACAGTTCCGCGGCCATGTGGTGGGTCGTGCCGCTGCCGGCCGAGCCGTAGTTGAGCTTGCCCGGATTGGCCTTGGCGTAGGCGATCAAGTCCTTGAGGGTCTTGAAATCGTGCTTTGGGTGCACCGAGACCACGTTGGGCACGAAAGCCGCCACCGTGACCGGTTCGAAATCCTTCTCCAGGCCGTAGGGCAGCTTGGTATAGAGGCTCTCGGCGATCGTGTGATGCACCGCCCCGAAAAACAAGTTGTAACCGTCGGGCGCCCGCTTGGATACGTTGGCAGCACCCACGGTGCCCCCCGCGCCGCCCTGATTCTCGATGATGAACTGTTGGCCGAGTTGCTGCGAAAGCTTGGACGCAATCGGCCGCGCGAAGGTGTCGGTACCGCCTCCGGCCGGGAAGGGGTTTACAAAAGTCACGGGTTTTGTCGGCCAGGCTTGCGCATTGGCGATCAGAGCAGTGGCCGCGAGCGATAGCGTTGCAGCCGCGCGCGCGATGGTGCATACCGGGTTCTTCAACTGTTCGTCTCCTTGGAGGGCCCGCAGCTCGGACGGCCGCGTGGCGCGCACAATATTAGCAGAGTGCCAAGGGCCTCAGCTTCCTGTGAAATCCGGCTTTTTCTTTGTGAGGAAGGCCTGGTAGCCGATGCGGAAATCCTCGGTGCCGAAGCAGGCAAAGCCTTCGTCGTATTCCTCCTCTGACAGGGCGCTCGGATCCGCAAGGCGCCGGGCGAATTTCTTGTGCCAGCGGGCCACCAACGGCGCCCCCTCGGCGATCCGGTTTGCGGTAGCCAGGGTTTCCGATTCAACCTGGTCGTCAGGCACGATCCGCGTGACCAGCCCTTTCTCCTTGGCCTCGGCCGCGCCGAACACCCGGCCTTCGAGCAGAATCTCCATCGCGGCCGCCCGCCCGGCGAGCGCGATCAGGGCGCCGATCTCGCCGTAGGCCATCACGAGACCGAGATTCTTGATCGGCACGCCGAAGCGGGAGGATTCGCCGCAGATTCGGATGTCCGCGAGGCCGGCAATCTCGAGGCCTCCACCGACGCAGATGCCGTGGATCATTGCCACGACTGGATGGCGGCATCCTGCGATCGCGTCGATCGTGGCGTGCATGATGCGGCCGTAGGCGCGCGCCTGCTCGACGTTGCTGCGCTCGTTGTCGAATTCGGAGATGTCGTTGCCGGGGGCGAAGGACTTGGTCCCCGCACCGCGAATTACGATGCAGCGGATCGACTCGTCGGCTGACAAGTCGCGGAAAACGTCGCCGAGGCGCTGCCACATGGGCTTGGTGAGCGCGTTGAGCTTCTCGGGGCGATTAAGCACGACGGTGACAATTCGGCCCTCGCGCCGAGTGAGGATGACATCCGGAATCGCCTCGATCATTCCAGCACTTCGCCGGATTTCTTCAGCACGCGGCGCGAGTAATAACAGAAGACTGCGTCCACATACTTCTTCTTGAGGCGGTAATCGTGGGCTTCCCGGATGCACTCGGGCTTGACGTCGTGGATCGTGCCGGCGGCGCTCGCCAGCAATTGGATCTTGGCTGCGCGCTCGATGAAGATGCTGAGCATGGTTGCTTCTTCCATTGTGGAACAAGCGGCAAGCTGGCCGTGGTGGCCGAGCAGGATCGAGCGCTTGGTGCCGAGCGCCTCGTGGATCATGCGGCCTTCCTCGTCGCCGATCGGCACGCCGGGGTAATCGGGCATCCAGGCGCAATCTTCGTAGAACATCGAGGTGTCCATGTGCGGCGCATTCAGCGGCACGCGCAACATCGACAAGGCCGAAACGTGCGGAGGGTGGGTATGGACGATCGCATTCACCTCAGGGCGGTGGCGGTAGATCCACAGGTGAAAGCGGTTCGCCGGGTTCGGCATGCCCTCGCCTTCGACGATGTTGAGGTCGTCGTCGACGCGGACGATGTTGCTCTTTTGCGCCTCGTCGAATCCAAGGCCGAAGCTGAGCATCCAGTAGGTGCCCGGCTCTTCTGCGCGCGCGGTGATCTGGCCGGCCAGGGCGGATTCGTGACCCTCATCGGTGAGGATCCGGCAGGCAAGCGCCACCTTCTCGCGCAGCGACCAGGATGGCGTCATGAGGTGCTGGGTCATGCGCTCCTCGGTCTGGCGGTGGTAGTAGCCCTTGTCGCGGATCTTTTCCGGCTTGTTCATTTGACCCTCTCCTCAATCGACCTTGGCGCCGGACTCCTTGATGACCCTGGCCCACTTCGCCATCTCGGATCTCAGGAAAGCGGCGGTTTGTTCCGGCGTATTCTCGCGGATCTCGGCGCCTTGCTGCGCGAGCTTTTCGCGCACGTCGGGGCTGTGAATCGCCCGGTCGAGGTCGGCATACAGCCGTGCGATCACTTCTTTGGGTGTGCCAGCAGGAGCGCGATCCGTTTCGCACTTGCAACACCCAGCGCGCGCAGTTTTCCGGAACGAATATGCGGCAGGAGCGTCACCGAGGTTTCGAAAGTCATGCTGACCTGCCCCCCGAGCAGCGCAGTGACCGCAGGTGCGCCGCCCTTGAAAGGCACATGAACAATGTTGATGCCGGCGGCGTCCTTGAACAATTCGCCGGTGAGGTGGAATACGGTTCCGTTGCCGGAGGAGGCCATCGTCAACCCCCCTGGTTTGGATTTCGCCAGCGCGACCAGATCCTTGACCGAGTTTGCGGGGATCGACGGCTCGACGGCGAGCACCACAGGGAGCGAAGCAACGACCGAAATTGGCGCGAAATCCTTCAATGTGTCGTAGCCGAGCTTCGGGTAGATGCCCGGATTGATCGCGTGGCTGGTGGGCGCAAACAGCAACGTATAGCCGTCCGGCGGGGCCTTGGCCACAATCTCGGTGCCTATGGTGCCGCCGGCACCCGGCCGGTTCTCGATGACGACCTGCTGGCGGAGGGATTCTCCAGCCTTCTGGGCAAGGATTCGCGCGATCGTGTCAGTGCCCGCGCCGGGCGTGTAGGGCACAACGAGGCGGATCGGCTTGGCCGGATACGATTGCGCCAACACGCTCGTGGACAGCGCAGCAAAGGTTGCAGCAAAAGCGGTCGCCAGCCAGCGCTGGAAGCTGTACTTCATGCAGCAGCCCGCTGTTTGGACGCGCCCTTGCCGTGGCACTCGGCCAGGTAATCCATCGCCGCCTGCACCCCGCCTTTCTTGATTGAAACGCCGGCGAGCCCTAGCCCCATCTCAACCCCGGCCAACGTGCCCATGAGCGCGAGGTCGTTGAAGTCGCCGAGGTGGCCGATCCGGAACACCTTGCCGGCGAGCTTGCCAAGGCCGGTTCCAAGCGACATGTCGAAATTCTCGAGGATCACGCGGCGGACTTCGTCGGCATTGACCCCGGCAGGTACCATGACCGTGGTGAGCGCGCCGGAGTATTCGGCCGGATTCAGGGCCAATACTTCCAGGCCCCAGGCACGCACCGCCCGGCGAGTGGCTTCGGCATGGCGCTGGTGGCGGGCAAAGACGTTGTCCAACCCCTCCTCGAACAGCATGTCCAGGGCCTCGCGCAGGCCATACAACAGGTTGGTTGCCGGTGTGTATGGGAAGTAGCCGGTCTTGCCGCTGGCCAGCATCTCATCCCAGGCCCAGTAAGAACGCGGAAGCTTCGCGTCCTTGGAGGCGGCGAGCGCCTTGTCGCTGATCGCGTTGAAGGACAAACCCGGAGGCAGCATCAGTCCCTTCTGCGAGCCGGCCACGGTGACGTCGACACCCCATTCGTCATGCCGGTAGTCGATCGAGGCGAGCGAGGAGATCGTGTCTACGAAGTACAGGGCCGGATGCTTGGCGGCGTCGATGGCCCGGCGCACCTCGCCGATGCGCGAAGTCACGCCGGTCGAGGTTTCGTTGTGCACGACGCAGACCGCTTTGATCGTGTGGGCGGTGTCTTCGGCCAGGCGCTTCTGGATCGCGTCCGGATCGGCGCCGTGGCGCCAGTCACCGGGCAGGAACTCGGTCACCAGTCCCAGGCGGGTAGCCAGCTTTTGCCACAGTGCGGCAAACTGGCCGGTCTCGCTCATCAACACCCGGTCGCCGGGCGACAAAGTGTTGACCAATGCGGCTTCCCAGGCGCCGGTTCCCGACGCCGGGTAGATCACGACGTGGGCTTCGGTCTTGAACACTTTCTTCATCCCGGCAAGGCACGCCTTGCCGAGCGCGGCGAAATCGGGTCCGCGGTGATCCATGGTGGGAAAATCGATGGCGCGCAGCACCCGGTCTGGGACATTCGTAGGACCCGGGATCTGCAGGAAATGACGGCCGGCGCGGTGGCTCATAGGAGTTTCCTTGATTGCATTCAAAATGAATCGAAACGTGCAGCAAAGGGGTGCAGCATTGTATTTTTGCGGTATATTTTGTATTATGAATTCAAAATGAGCGCTGTGCAACTGAGGCAGTCGAAGTCAACCGGAGGTCTCCACGGGCCATGGGTACGATCGAAAATCTAGCGCTTGCCGGCACGGGTGCGGTCACCGAGAAGCGCATCGAAAGACGGCCACTGCACGAGGAAGTCATCGACCAGCTGCGCGACCGCATTGTCCTGGGGGAACTGGCGCCCGGCGCCCGGCTGAACGAACGTGTCCTGTGCGAGCAGCTGGGCATATCCCGCACGCCCCTGCGCGAAGCGATCAAGATGCTGGCCACCGAAGGCCTGGTCGAGTTGCTGCCCAACCGCGGGGCCATCGTCACGCCGCTCAAGGCCGCCAGGATCGCCGATACCCTGGCGGTCATGGGTGCTCTTGAAAGCCTGGCCGGGGAACTCGCCTGCGCCAATGCGTCCGAATCCGATCTGGCCGAGATCCGCGCCCTGCACTTCGAAATGCTTGCCCATCATGCCCGGCGTGAGCTGGCCGCATATTTCAGGTACAACCAGTTCATCCACATGAAGATCATCGAAGCCGCAGGCAACCCGGTGCTGACCAATACCTACCGGCAGTTGAACGCCAATGTGCGCAGGGCGCGCTACATGGCCAATCTGTCACAGAAGCGCTGGGACGCGGCGGTAGGCGAACACGAAGAGATCCTCGCCGCACTGGTTTCACGCGATGCGCCGCGCCTGAAACGCCTGCTCGCCGAGCATCTTGCACACAAGGTCGTGAGCGTGATGGCCGCGCTGGCAAGCAACGACGTTGCGGCGGCCTGAGGCAGTGAAATCCGCGACGCATAGCCGGCCGGGCCGCCGATGAACGCCCCAGGCAGCGTGCTCGCCAGCGGCGAAGCCGTCCCGATCCGCCTCGTGAAGACCCGGCCGGGCGATTCCGCGCTCGCCGCCCGGTTGCGTCGCGAAATCGACGGCGAAGTCCTGTTCGATGCCGCCTCGCGCGGCCGCTATTCGACCGACGCGTCCATCTACCAGATCGAGCCGGTCGGCGTCGTGGTGCCCCGCACGCCGGAGGCGGCCCGCATCGCGATCCAGATAGCGGTCGAGTCAGGAATCCCGGTCTTGCCGCGCGGCGCCGGTTCGTCGCAATGCGGCCAGACGGTCGGTGCAGCGCTGGTCATCGACAATTCGAAATACCTGAACAAGGTTATCGAGGTTGATTGCGAAGCCCGCACGGCGCTGGTCCAGCCCGGGGTCGTGCTCGACCAGCTGAACGCGCAACTCAAAGCGCACAAGCTCTGGTACCCGGTGGATGTGTCGACCAGCGCGCAGGCGACCCTCGGCGGCATGGCCGGCAACAATTCGTGCGGCTCGCGCTCGATCGCCTACGGCAACATGGTGCACAACGTGCTGGCGATCGACGCCCTGCTCGCGAGCGGCGAACGCTATCGTTTCGGCCGCATGGACGACCGCAGCGGGCCGCCGGGCTATGTCGCCTTGCTCGACAAGCTCGCCGCACTGCATGCGCGCGACAAGGACGAGATCGAAGCGCGCTTCCCGAAACTGCTGAGAAAGGTGGCCGGCTACAACCTCGACCATCTCGGGCCGCCGCACGCGAATGCGGCGCACCTGCTGGTCGGGTCGGAAGGCACCCTCGCCTACTTCGAGCAATTGCTGCTCAAGCTCATGCCGCTGCCGACCCACAAGACCCTGGGTGTAGTCCACTTCCCGAAGTTCTATGCGGCGATGGAATCGGCCCAGCACATCGTCAAGCTCGGGCCGAGCGCGGTCGAACTCGTCGATCGCACGATGATCGACCTCGCACGCGACATCGGTGCGTTCAGGAAGACCGTCGATGCAGTCATCAAGGGCGAACCCGGCGCGGTGTTGCTGGTGGAGTTTTCCGGCGAAGACCACGGCGCGCAGGTCGCCAAGGTAAAACAGCTTGTGGACCTGATGGGTGAACTCGGCCTGCCCGGCAGCGTCGTCGAGGTGATCGACCCGAAGCTGCAACGGGATTTCTGGGAGGTGCGCAAGGCCGGCCTCAACATCATGATGTCGATGAAAGGCGACGGCAAACCGGTGTCCTTCATCGAGGATTGCGCGGTGCCGCTCGAGCATCTTGCCGCGTACACCGATCGCCTCACACAAGTCTTCCACAAGCACGGCACGCGAGGCACCTGGTATGCGCACGCCTCCGTTGGCACGTTGCATGTGCGACCGATCCTCGACATGCGCCGCGGCGGCGCCGAACAAATGCGCGCGATCGCCGAGGAAGCCTGCGCGATGGTCAAGGAATACAAGGGGGCCTACTCGGGCGAACACGGCGACGGTCTCGTGCGTTCCGAATGGATCGAACCGTTCTTCGGCGCGCGCCTCACCGCAAGCCTCGCCCAGATCAAGGGCTGGTTCGACCCGGCCGGTCTCATGAATCCCGGCAAGATCGTTGCGCCCACAAAGATGGACGACCGCAGCCTGTTCCGGTTCAAGCCGGGCTACCAGGCAGCGGTCCCGGTGACGGCGCTGGACTGGAGCGAATGGGGCGGCCTCGATAAGGCCGTCGAGATGTGCAACAACAACGGCCATTGCCGCAAGTTCGATGCCGGCACGATGTGCCCCTCGTTTCGCGCCACGGGTGACGAGCAGCACCTCACGCGGGGACGCGCGAACACGCTGCGCCTCGCGCTCACCGGGCAACTCGAGGGCGTGCATGGCGAGGATGCGCTTTCATCCGAACTCGTCAAAGAAGCCATGGACCTGTGTGTGTCGTGCAAAGGCTGCAAGCGCGAATGCCCGACCGGCGTCGACATGGCGAAAATGAAGATCGAGTTCCTGCACCAGTACACGCGGCGCCACGGCCTCACGCTGCGCGACCGGCTGGTGGCCTACCTGCCGCGCTATGCGCCGTGGGTTTCGAAAATCCCCACGTTGGCGAATATGATCGGCGCGCTTCCGGGCCGTGAAGCGCTCACCGGCCTTTCGTCGCGCCGCAGCCTCCCGGCATGGCACCCTCAATCCTTCATCGACAGGCAGGGGGTCGTGAGCGGCGCCCGCGAAGTGGTCCTCATGGTGGATACGTTCAGCCGCTACTTCGAACCCGAGAATGCGCGTGCGGCGATCAAGGTGCTCGACGCCGCCGGCTATCGCGTGCATGTTGCGCACCCGGCCGGCGCTCATGACCGTCCGTTGTGCTGCGGCCGCACGCTCCTTGCGGCAGGGCTGGTCGACGAAGCGCGCAAGGAAGCCCGGCGCACTTTGGAAGCCCTCAAACCCTTCGTATCCGCCGGCCTGCCGATCCTCGGCCTGGAGCCCTCGTGCCTGTTTACGCTGCGAGACGAATTCGTCTCGATGCTTCCGGGAGAACCCGCGCGTGCATTGGCGAAGCAAGCCATGCTGTTCGAGGAATTCCTCGCGCAGGAAGCCGAAGCCGGGCGCCTGAAGCTTGCGTTGAAGCCGGTGGCGAAGAAGGCACTTTTGCACGGCCACTGCCACCAGAAGGCCTTCGCCGCGATGGGCGCGGTCGAGAAGACCCTCAGGCTGGTGCCGGAACTCGAAGTGAACGCCGTGGAGACGAGTTGCTGCGGTATGGCCGGCAGCTTCGGCTACGAGGCCGAGCACTACGATGTATCCATGAAAATGGCCGAGGCGCACCTCTTGCCCGCGGTGCGCGAGGCGGCCAAAGACACATTGATCGTCGCCGACGGCACCAGCTGCCGGCACCAGATCGCCGATGGGGCCGGGCGGCAGGCGATCCATGTGGCGAGGGTGCTGGCGCAGGCGCTCGGCTGAGTTCAGGTTGCGTCCGTCTGACGCGATTTGTACTGGTACTGGTCCAAAAATAGCCCCGAGAGCCAAGCCCTGAGCGGTTCTTCTAAATCGAATGTTCTGAATTCAGGCCGGATTGCGCGGTTGGACGAAGCGCTGCTGAAGCGATCTGCGCGCGTGCTTTGCCGCGCGGAACCGCGCTTCGCGGCCGTGGTCAGGCGCCACGGTTTGCCGCCGCTATGGTCGCGCGAGCCTGGATTTGCGACGCTCGCAATCCTGATCCTCGAGCAGCAGGTGTCGCTCGCGCAGGCGCGCGCGATGTATGCGCGAATTGAAGCCGCCGCCGGCGCCGTCACTGCGGTGCGAGTGGCGAAACTTGGCGAAGACGGCTTGCGAGCCATTGGGGTCACGCGACAAAAGTCCGCTTACCTCGCCGCTCTGGCAGCGGACCTCAATGTCGGAAAACTCGATTTCGATCGACTTGCCACGTTGCCCGACGCCCAAGCCACCGCGGCCCTCGACGCACTGCACGGTGTCGGTCCGTGGACTGCGCAGTGCTACCTCCTGTTCGCATTGCGCCGGGCGGACGTCTTCCCGGCAGCCGATCTTGCGTTGATGCAGGCGGTGCGCGAGCTATGGAACCTGCGGGCGCGGCCGACAGCCGCCGCGCTGGAACGCCGTTCGCTGGCGTGGCGTCCGTATCGCGCGGTGGCGGCGCGGCTGTTGTGGCATCACTACTTGTGCGAACGCGGAAGAGCTGTCCCGGTCTGAACGCATGAACGGGCGCAATTGACCACCATCGACCGGCCGGTTTCGACCCGAAGCGGACCTTCAAGTGAGGGGGCACGTGTCTATCCTTCGTTTCGTTAGCCGCCAGAATATGTGCGGTGCTAAACTTACGGCCTGGAGGTTATGGCCATGAGCAAAATCGAGTCGATTGAACAACAGATCAAGGCGCTGTCGGCGGAGGAGCTTGCGCAGCTCCGGGCATGGTTTCTTGAATTCGACTGGGCGCTTTGGGATCAGCAGTTCGAGCGCGATGTTGCGGCCGGGAAACTCGACGTGTTGGCCGACAAGGCACTCCGGGATCACGCGGCCGGAAAGACGACACCTGTTTGAAACATAATGCGTCCCCGGACTTCTGGGTCTGTTATGGGTCTTTACCGGAGGACGTCCGCAAGCTTGCGGATGAAGCCTACGAACATCTCAAGCAAGACCCACGGTACCCATCACTTCATTTCAAGAAAGTCGGTCGTTTTTGGTCCGCGCGCGTGGGAGGTAGCTATCGCGCAGTGGCGGTGGAGGGTGCTGACGGTTTCGTGTGGTTCTGGATCGGCACCCACGCTGAGTACGATAAGCTGTTCGGCTAACTATTCATTGGTGCGGACGCCTGTCGGCGCCGCACAATTCAAACGTTGGGCTTCACCATTCAACGCTTGACCCGTGTTCTCAAATATGCGAACCTCGCGTCGTGCCGTACTCCATCGAATACTTTCATCCGAAAGTTCTTGCAGAGATCGAATCGTGGGCCGCAGATGTTCTCGCGGACTATGCAAGGATTGTTGAGCTTCTCACGGAGCACGGCCCGAACCTGCGGCTTCCGCATTCGCGTCCGTTCGGAGATGGCCTCTTCGAACTCAGACCGAAGGGCAAGTCGGGCATAGGACGAGCGTTCTATTGCTTTCTCGTTGGCCAACGCGTCATGGTGCTGCACGCGTTCATTAAGAAATCACGGCAAACACCAGACCGAGAGCTGAAGTTGGCTCGCAAACGCATGAAAGAGGTGCTCCATGGCAGAACTCAAGTACCAGCCCGTTCGGCACGACCACGACGCCTTTCTTAAGAAAGCGAGCAAGCGCCGGGGATTCAAGGCCGCTTATGAAGCTCTTGCGGTCGAATACGCCGTTGCGAACCAAATGCTCGCTGCACGCGCTCGTGCCGGACTCACCCAAGAGGTGGTCGCCTCGCGCATGGGCACGACCAAGAGCGCGGTATCGCGTCTCGAATCAGCTGGCAAACATGCCCCATCGCTGACCTCCCTGAAGAAGTATGCCGCGGCGGTCGGGTGCGATATCGAAATTCGACTGGTTCCGCAGCGGTAGCCCGGGTGAAGCCCAACTACAGGTGGAACGGACGGGCCGGAAGCGTCACACCTTGTTCAACCACAGTGCTGGCCCGCCGTTCACCAAGACGTTGGGCGTCAGTAACCTGTAACCATATGCGTTACACTTTGGTCCATGATCCACGGCTTCAAGCACAAGGGATTGGCCAAGTTCTTTCAGACTGGCTCGAAAGCTGGCATCCAGGCGCAACACGCTGAGCGGCTAGAACTTATTTTGGGCAGGTTGAGTGCGGCGACATCGCCAAAGGATATGGGGCTCCCCGGATTGGAGCTTCATCCTTTGAAGGGAGATCGCAAAGGCGGTTGGGCCGTAAAGATCAGCGGCAACTGGCGGGTAACATTCCTTTTTGCCGAAAAGGACGCAGACGACGTTGATTACGAGGACTACCACTGAGGCTCAGTCATGAGAATGCACAATCCGCCACATCCCGGAAAAATCATAAAGGCTCTTTGTCTCGATCCCCTTGGCCTCACTGTGACCGAGGCGGCAAAGGGACTCGGCATTAGCCGCAAAACGCTGTCCGGAATTCTGAATGGCCGGGCCGGCATCAGCCCGGAAATGGCTGTTCGCCTTTCGATTGCCTTTGATACTTCCGCAGAAAGCTGGATCAATCAACAGACGCAGTATGACTTGTGGCATGCGGAGCAAGGTCGCAAGCAGCTTCGCGTACTCAGACTCGCTGCGTGAAGCGCCGCCCAACACTTTAG
>CANKMT010000057.1 GCA_947482825.1 Betaproteobacteria bacterium
CCTAAAAACCGCAGTTGGCAGCGAGTCGCGGACGAAAATTGTGTGAATCTCAACCACTTACCTGTCTTGGCTTGTTCACCCAAAGAGTACTGCTCTGCAGTTGAACATATTTACTGTAAACCCTTACCAGATAAAGCTTTTCGCGTGCCCGGCCTTCGGTCAACTACGGTTTTTAGGATGAAGGAGATCGTTCGCCAACTTGTTGCAGCGGGGTCGAACCCGCGCGCGCGCTCGAAGAGCGGCGAATCCGTTCTGCACCTTGCGGCACTTAACATCGACCCGGCGATCGCCGCGCTGCTGCTCGACGCCGGCGCCGACCCCAAGGCGCGCAACGACGACGGCGAGTCCGCGCTGCATTGGGCGGCCCTTTCCGGACATGTGCTGGTTGGGCGGCTCCTGATGGAACGCGGCGCGGACCCGAACCTGGCCGACCTCAGGGGCAACCGCCCGCTGCATGCGGCGGCCGATTCCGGGAATATCGAGATGGTTAAGCTGGTCGCGGCGTCGAGCGCCGACCCGAAGGCGAAGAATCGCGACGGGTTGAGCGCCGAGGAAATCGCGCTCGATCGTAGCCGGCCGGATATCGCCGCGCTGCTGTCGAAGGCGAAGCCACAGACCGTTACCCCGTCGGGGGCGGTCAATTTCGGCACCGTCGATGTCGATCTGCAGCCGAAGGAGCGGTTCTAAAGCAATCCGCGCTCGGCGAAAGACAGCGTCGCCCGCCCGGCGACGATGAAGTGGTCGAGCACCTTGACGTCGATCATGGCCAGCGCCTCCTTCAGCTGCCGCGTGAGCAGTTCGTCGGCCTGGCTCGGCTCGGCGACGCCCGAGGGATGGTTGTGGGCGAAGATGACCGCTGCGGCATTGGCCTTGAGCGCTGCCTTCACGATTTCGCGCGGATAGACGCTGGTCTGGGTGAGCGTGCCGCGGAAGAGTTCCTCGGTGACCAGCACGCGATGCTGGGCGTCGAGGAACAGCGCGATGAAGACTTCGTGCTCCTTGCCGCCCAGCGCGAGGCGCAGGTAGTCGCGCACCGCCTGCGGGGAGGTGAGCGCGCTGCGCGAACGCAACTCTTCGCCCAAAGTCCTGCGCGCAAGTTCGAGCACCGCCGCGAGCTGCGCGAGTTTTGCCGCGCCCAGGCCCTTGACCTTGAGCAAGGCGGCCTGGTCAGCGCTAAAGAGGCCCGAGAGTCCGCCAAAGCCCGCAAGCAACTCGCGGGCGATATCCACCGCGCTCTTGCCCGCAATGCCGGTGCGCAGGAACAGCGCGATCAACTCTGCGTCCGAGAGTGCGCCGGCGCCGAGCGCGATGAGCCGTTCGCGCGGCCTCTCGGCCGCCGGCCAGTGCGAAATCGCCATGCCGAATGCTTTCCCGTAGAATGCCCGTCCCGTGTAAACGCGCGCCGCGCGGGATCGGATGACATCGAGCATGAAAGCGACCACGCCAGCCAAGCCCGCATCGAACACAGGCAGGCGCATCCTCCTCGGGTTGACCGGCGGGATTGCCGCCTATAAGTCGGCGCAGTTGGTCCGCATGTTGGTCAAGGCGGGTCACGACGTGCGCGTGGTGATGACCGAGGCCGCATGCAGGTTCATCACCCCGGTGACGATGCAGGCGCTGTCGGGCCAGACGGTGTGGACCGACCTCTGGGATCCCCGCGTCGCGGACAACATGGGGCACATCGAATTGTCGCGCGATCGCGAACTCATCGTGGTCGCGCCGGGCTCGGCGAATTTCATGGCCAAGGTCGTGCAGGGCCTGGCCGATGACCTGCTCTCGACGCTGTGCCTTGCGCGCGATTGCCCGCTGATGATCGCGCCTGCGATGAATCGCCAGATGTGGGACAACGCGGCGACGCAAAGGAACGTCTCGCAACTGCGCAAGGACGGGGTGCTGCTGGCCGGCCCGGCGCCGGGCGACCAGGCCTGCGGCGAGACCGGCATGGGGCGCATGCTCGAGCCCGAGGAGATCTTTGGCGAGATCGAGGCGTTCTTCCAGCCCAAGTCGCTTGCCGGCAAGCGCGTGCTGGTCACGGCGGGTCCGACCGCGGAGGCGATCGACCCGGTGCGTTCGATCACAAATGCCAGCTCCGGGAAGATGGGTTACGCAGTGGCGCGCGCTGCTCGGGAAGCGGGCGCGCAAGTAACCCTCATCAGCGGACCCACCGCGCTGGCCACACCGGGCGGAGTCGAGCGCATCGACGTGAAAAGCGCGCAGCAGATGTTCGAGGCGGTGAAGAAGGCTGTAGCGCGCGCGGATGTCTTCGTGGCGGTGGCCGCGGTCTCCGACTATCGCGTGGTGAACGCGGCCGAACAGAAGATCAAGAAGGCCAGCGGCAAGGGCATGACGCTGGAACTGGCGGAGAACCCGGACATCCTCGCCTACGTAGCCAAATTGCCCAGCCCCCCGTTTTGCGTCGGTTTCGCCGCCGAGACCGAAAAACTCGTGGCGCACGCGAAGGAAAAGCGCGCGCGCAAGAAGATTCCGCTGCTGGCGGCGAACCTCGCGCAGCAGGCGCTAGGGGCCGACGACAACGAGATTGTCCTTTACGACGACGCCGGCGAGCACCCGCTCGGGCGCGGCTCCAAGCTCGAGCAGGCGCGCAAGCTCGTCGGTCACGTAGCGGCTATGCTCAAGCGGGGAAAGCGGCCGGCGTGAGGCGTCTCGACGTAAGAATCCTCGACGAGCGCCTGCGGGGAAATCTTCCTTCGTACGGCACGCCCGGCGCCGCAGGGCTGGACCTGCGCGCTTGTATCGACCACGCGCTGGTCCTGCAACCGGGCGACAGCCAGCTGGTTGCCGCGGGGATCGCGATCCACATCGGCGATGCGGGCTACGCAGCCATCATCCTGCCGCGCTCGGGTCTCGGCGCGAAGCACGGCATCGTGCTCGGCAACCTGACCGGCCTCATCGACTCGGACTACCAGGGCCAGATCTTCATCTCGCTCTGGAATCGCGGCAAGGCGGCGTTCACGGTCGAGCCGATGGAGCGGATAGCGCAACTCGTCGTCGTGCCGGTCGTGCAGGTGGAGTGGAACGTGGTGGAGGAATTCACCGCCAGCGCGCGCGGCGCCGGCGGATTCGGCAGTACCGGGAAAAGTTAGATCACCCCAGCATGTCGGCCCAGATATTCCTCGCCCACGCATCCGCGTAGCTCTTTTCGAGCTCGTTGCGCTGCGCGGAAACGCCGCCGGCGCCGGCCACCGGCAGCAGGGTCTTCTTCTCGGCGTCATAGCGATGGACCGAGGTCACGTGCATCGCCTCCTTGTCGCTTACATAGCTGTAGCAAGTATTGGCGATTACCGGCTGCGGATCGACGGCAACCCCGGTGAGCTGGGCGATAATCGCGGCGGCCGCGATCTTGCCGTGGTTGTTGGCCATGCTTCCCGATTTGGGCATGGCCGCCGCCGAAAGCGTCGCGTCTCCCAGCACGTGGATGCCGGGAGCCACCTTCGATTCCATCGTGAGCCAATCGACGTCGCACCAGCGGTTGTTGCTGGTGATCAGCTTTGCCTGGGCCGCTATGTTTCCCGCGCGCTGGGGCGGGATCACGTTCAGCACGTCGCCCTTGAAGGTGTCGAAGTCGGTTTTCACGCTGCCGGCTTTCGCCACGACCTCCTTGACCTCATTGTTGGGCTTGTATTCGACGATTCCCTTGTAAAGGTCGTTCCATGCCGCGAGGAACAGCCCCTTCTTCGAAACGATGTCTTCGTTGCCGTCCAGGACCAGGATCTTCGACCTGGGCTTGGCCTGCTTGAGATAGAACGCGATCTGAGACACGCGCTCGTAAGGTCCGGGCGGGCAGCGGTAGGGCGCCTTGGGAATCGAGAGCAGCACCACGCCCCCGTCCTTCATTGCCTCGAGTTGCCTGCGCAGCGCGACCGTTTCGGGGCCGGCTTTCCAGGCGTGGAGAACGGTTTTTTGCGCCTCGGCGTCGTAGCCCGCGATCTGGTCGTGCATGAAGTCGATGCCGGGCGAGACCACCAGGCGATCGTAATTGAGGTCGGCGATCTTGGTGAGCGAGATCCTCTTCTTGCCGGCGTCGATGGCCTTGACCTCGTCGTTCAGTACGACGACGCCCTCATCCCTCAGCTTGCCGTAGCCGAGGGTCAGGTCCTCGATCCGGCGCGAGCCGCCGAGGACGAGGTTGGACAGCGGGCAGGACACGAACTGGGTGTTGCGTTCGATCAGGAAGACCTCGATCGCTCCGCCGCCCCAGGCGCGGATATAGCGCGCCGCGGTCGCGCCGCCAAAGCCGCCGCCGATGACGATGACCCGGGCGATCGGCTTTTTGATTTCGGGCGTGCTCGCGCAACCCGCGAGTGCCGCGCTCGCCGCCCCGGCGCCGACCAGCTTGATGAATTCGCGCCTGCTGTATGGGATATTCATGTGCGGCCCCTTACCTGGCTTTCTGCGAAGCGAAGAATGCCGCGAGCGCTTCGATCTGGGGCTCGGTATAGCCCTTGGAGATCTGGTGCATGATCGTCGCCGGGCGCTTGCCGTCGCGGAAATCCCGCAATTGCTTGGCCAGGTGATCGCTGGGCTGGCCTGCGAGGTTCGGCAACCCCCCGGCGTTCACGCCATTGGTGCCGTGGCAGATGGCGCAGGCCGCCGCCAGGTTGCGGCCGGAATTCGGATTCGCCTGCTGGCCGATGGCCGGCGCGCAAAGGGCCGCCAGTGCGACGGCCGATACGATTCGTTTCATGACTGTCCCCTCCGTTGGATGCGGTGAGTGTCCGATGCTGCGAAGTGCGCTGTCAAGGCGCGCTGCGGAAAGCCCGGGCCGGGGCTCTTCCCCCTCAGACGACTATCGCCGGCTCTTCTTCGAACCGCAGGACCACCTTGTCGGCCTCGTCGATGTCGATCGTGACCTTGCCGCCGTTGGCCAGCTTGCCGAAAAGCAATTCGTCGGCCAGCGCGCTGCGTATCGTGTCCTGGATGAGGCGTGCCATGGGACGGGCGCCCATGAGCGGGTCGAACCCCTTCTTGCCGAGGTGCTCTTTGAGCTTGGGCGTGAAAGTGGCTTCGACCTTTTTCTCGTGGAGCTGCTCCTCGAGCTGCATCAGGAACTTGTCCACCACGCGCATGATGATGTCGTGGTCCAGGGCGCGGAAGGAAATCGTTGCGTCCAGCCGGTTGCGGAACTCCGGCGTGAACAGGCGCTTGATCGCCTCCATTTCGTCGCCCGATTCCTTGTTTGCGGTGAAGCCCATCGTGTTCTTGGACAGCATCTCGGCGCCGGCGTTGGTGGTCATCACGATCACCACATTGCGGAAGTCGGCCTTGCGCCCGTTGTTGTCGGTGAGCGTGCCGTGGTCCATCACTTGGAGCAGGATGTTGAACACGTCGGGATGTGCTTTCTCGATCTCGTCCAGCAGCAACACCGAATAGGGCTTCTTGGTGATCTGTTCGGTCAAGAGGCCGCCCTGCTCGAACCCGACATAACCCGGCGGGGCGCCGATCAGGCGCGAAACCGCATGGCGCTCCATGTATTCGGACATGTCGAAGCGGATCAATTCGATGCCCATGCAATAAGCGAGCTGGCGCGCGACTTCGGTCTTGCCCACGCCAGTGGGGCCGCTGAACAGGAAGCTGCCGATCGGCTTTTGCGGGTTGCCCAGGCCCGAGCGCGCCATCTTGATGGCATTTGCGAGCGCGTCGATCGCCTTGTCCTGGCCGAAGACCACGGCCTTGAGGTCGCGGTGGAGCTTGGCCAGCGCGCTGCGGTCATCCACCGACACGCTGCGCGGCGGGATGCGCGCGATCTTGGCGATGATGTCTTCGATCTCGGCCTTGCCGATGATCTTTTTCTGCTTGGACTTGGGCTGGATCCGCTGGGCGGCGCCGGCTTCGTCGATCACGTCGATCGCCTTGTCGGGCAGGTGGCGATCATTGATGTGCCGGGCCGACAGCTCTGCCGCGGTGCTGAGGGCGTTGGCGGTGTACTTGACGCCGTGGTGCGCTTCGAAACGGCTCTTGAGACCTTTGAGGATCTCGACGGTTTCCTCGACCGACGGCTCGTTCACGTCGATCTTCTGGAAACGGCGCGAAAGGGCATGGTCCTTTTCGAACACGCCGCGGTATTCGGTATAAGTGGTCGCGCCGATGCACTTGAGCTGGCCGTTGGAAAGCACGGGCTTCAGGAGGTTCGACGCATCCAGCGTTCCGCCCGAGGCGGCGCCTGCGCCGATGACCGTGTGGATCTCGTCGATGAACAGGATCGCGTTGGGGTTGTCGGCCAACTGCTTGAGCACCGCCTTGAGGCGCTGCTCGAAGTCGCCGCGATACTTGGTCCCGGCCAGCAGGGCGCCCATGTCGAGTGAGTACACGGTGCTCTTCTCGAGCAGCTCCGGGATGTTGTTCTCGACGATCCGGCGCGCGAGGCCTTCCGCGATTGCGGTCTTGCCGACGCCGGCCTCGCCGACCAGCAGTGGATTGTTCTTGCGCCGGCGGCACAGGGTCTGGATGACCCGTTCGAGTTCCTTGTCCCGGCCGATCAGGGGGTCGATCTTGCCTGCCAGGGCTTGAGCGTTCAGGTTCTGGGTGTAGTTGTCCAGCGGGCTGTTGGCCGTTTCGGCCTGCCCTTCCTGCTCGCTTTCCTGCTCGTTCTTGCCTGCGGCCGGCTGCGGCGTCTTGGTGATCCCGTGCGAAATGTAGTTGACTACATCCAGCCGGGTGATGCCCTGCTGCTGGAGGAAATACACGGCGTGCGAATCCTTTTCGCCGAAGATCGCCACCAGCACGTTGGCGCCGGTCACTTCCTTCTTGCCGGACGATTGCACGTGAAGGATCGCGCGCTGGATCACGCGCTGGAAACCGAGGGTCGGCTGCGTATCGACTTCGCGCTCGGTGCCGATCCGCGGGGTCTGCTCGGCAATATGCTGGGAGAGCTGCTTGCGCAGCTCGTCGAGGTTTGCGCCGCAGGCGCGCATCACTTCAGCGGCTGTAGGGTTGTCCAGGAGGGCCATCAGCAGGTGTTCGACCGTGATGAACTCGTGGCGCTTCTGGCGCGCCTCGACGAACGCCATGTGAAGGCTGACTTCGAGTTCCTGGGCAATCATCTACGTTTCCTCCATCACGCACTGCAGCGGATGCTGGTGTTTGCGGGCGAACCCCGCGACCTGCTGGACTTTGGTCGCGGCAATGTCCTTAGGATACACGCCGCAGACCCCGATGCCTTCGCGATGCACGGCAAGCATGACCTGGGTGGCCCGCTCGCGCGTCATGTCGAAGAACTTCTGGAGCACTAGCACCACGAATTCCATTGGCGTGTAGTCATCGTTGAGGAGCATAACCTTGAACATCGGCGGCGGCTTGACCTTCGCTTTCGCCGGCTTGAGTAAAGTGTCGTCCCTGAACTGCGCCATAGTGCGGTCTGCTCGAAGTGCGCGCCGTCGGGGCCGCCAAAAGGTCGGACAACCCGATCCCGCCGCGGTTCCCCAAAGCCGGAAGATGGTTGAGCCTCTACCGGTTCATCCTAATCAATGTACCTAGGCAGTGCAACGCAATATCCGCGCCAACCGGCCGATCGAGGGGCCGTTCCATTGCCTGTTCCGGCCGAAATTGTGCATGCCCCGAGACGTGTTTTCCCGTGCCTGGCCGACTCTTGACGCCGCCGGGCCGGGCGCGGTAAGAGGCGCGTGTGTTTGGATTCAGCCTGCCTGTAATCCCATCACATGGCGGGGTTCAAGACCCTGGAGGAAGGCCAGAAGGTCTCGTTCGATGTGGTGCAGGGACCCAAGGGCAAGCAGGCATCGAATATACAGAACGGTTGAAGGAAACACCCCCCAATGCAAAAAGCCGCCTGAGTGCGGCTTTTTTTCTTGGCGGGTGTTTCCCACCGGAACGCTCGGCACAGGGGAAACCGAGGTTTCCCCCGTACCCCCCATCCTTTAGTGGCGCTTACTTGGTGCCCCAGGGCTTGATGGCTTCCTTTAGCTTGGCGTAGCCGTCGAGATATTTCGGGCGCTTGCCGCCGTAGACCTTGTCGAAGGCGACGACCTGGTCGTCGAGCCACTTGGCCAGTTCCTTGTTGCCCGGGTTGGCCGCCTTGTAGGCCTCATTGATCAGCACGAAGTGAATGCGCGGATCGTAGGGCTGTTTCGTCCCGCCCTCGGTTTCGTCGCCGGCCAGAAGGCGAAGCAGCATCGCGTCGGCCGAGCCAAGCGTCTGTTCGAAGATCGGCTCGCCGACGATGCGGTACATGACGCTGGTCATGTCCTTGCCGTTCTTCATGGTGAAGCCCATGTCGCCCCAGAGCTGGTTCATGTCCGTGCCGGGTTTGACCCGGTCGAGGACCATCTGGCCCCAGCTTCGCAGGAAGTCGGGCGCATCGGCCATCAGGTCGGTGAGACGGTCGCCGTCAAGGTCGGTTGCGTACACGATCACGTTCTTTTGCTGGACCATGTCGTGCAGAAGCAGGCCGAAATTGGTGTCGGCGATGTGCTCGGAAATCTCGCCGCCCCAGTTCTCCATGCCGGCCTTGAAGTCTTTTGGCAGCAGGGCGACGATCGCATCGACGTTGTCCTTGTGTTCCTCGTAAGCGTCGACCGAATACTTGCGCTTGAGCTGGAACTTGGTGCCTTTGAGCATCCAGCGCACGATGCCCGCGTTGATCGCGTCTTCCTGGGCCTGGGTCGGCTTGGTGGCGACGCGACCTACGCTGCCGGTCTCGTGCACCATTTTCAGGAACAGGCGCACAGCGTAGGCCATGCGCACGCCCGGCGTGTTCATTTCGGAATGGATGTTGCCGCTCGCGCGGTCGACGACGAATTTCTTCTTGTCCTGCGAATAGGGCAGTCCCGGCATGAAACGAATGCTGGTGATCGTGCCGTATGGGCGCACGTTGCAGTAGACGCCTGCCGCCGTGCGCAGCGGTGCGTTGGCCGACTTGCCGTTGACCACGACCTTTTCGCCGTTCTCGTTGACGAGAAAATCGCCGGCGGTCGACCACTTGAGCGCGGTGTATTCGAGCTTCCCGAACCAGTCCAGCGACACCAGCTTCGTGTCGTGACGGAACTGGGCCATCATCGGCACGCCGAGGAACGGCAGCCCGAGGACGTCGAGCGCCATCAAGGTGCCGTTCAGGGCAAACATGTCGGTGAACGCGTGCGCGACGGGTTTCACGCCGCCGGCCGAGTTACCGCCTTCCCAGATGATCGCGTCGGTGCAGCCGCGCGGTTGGGTGGCCGAGCGTTTGTAGATGCCGTCCAGCATCTTGTACAGGTCGCCGTTCTGCTCTTCCTGGGCGATCTTCAGCAAGTCGAGTTTCGGGGTCATGAGGCGGGAACCTTGAGGTTTTGGGTGCGGAAAAAGGACGCCGGACTGCGTTCGCCGGGCGCCGGTTTGGTGGCTGGCGGGGCGTCTAAAAGATATATTATATAAGAGTTCGGACCCGGTGCCGCCGGCGACTAGACAGGCAGAAGCTTGAGGACGAAAGCCCGCTCCACCAGCCAGACCAGGGAGACCAGCACGATCAGCGCCGAACCGCCGGTGAAAATGATACGCCGGTAGATCGCGGTGTGTCTCAGGGCATGAGCCAGGGGCAGGAAAGCCGCAACGATGGCCAGCTGCCCGGCCTCGACGCCGAGGTTGAAGCCGACCAGCGCGATCATCATGGCGTCCCGCGGCAGGCCGAGGTCGGCAAGGACGCTTGCGAACCCGAATCCGTGGATCAGGCCGAACCCGAAGGCGACCACCCAGCGGCGCCCGCCGACGACCGGCCAAAGGTTGTTGAGAGCAGCGAGGACTACGGAAAGCGCAATCGTCGATTCGACCAGCCGCGAGGGCAGGGCAATGATCGACAGGGCCGCGAGGCTGAGCGTGATCGAGTGCGCCAGCGTGAACGCTGTCACGATCCGCAGCACATCCCAGAACACCGGTGCAAAGCGCTCCGCGGGGTCCCACAAACGGCCTCGCAAGACGAAGACCGCAGGCAACAGGAGGGAAACCAGGAACAGGATGTGATCGAAGCCGATGAGGATGTGCCAGATGCCCTCGCGCCCGTAGTCGAAGAATTGCGCGAGGCGCGGCGCCTCGGCGAGTTGGAATTCCTGCTTTGGCCGTTCCGGGCCGAGGATGGCGGTCAAGGACCCTTTGCCGTGCTGGATCCTCAGCAGCCCGCGATGCGACGGATCGATGTCGAAGAACAGGCTGTACTCGACGCCGATTTCGCGCGGCGTAGGCCGCCCGCCACAGTCGATCGAAAACTTCAAGACTTCGTAGGCGCCGTCGCTATGCTCATCGACCATGTGCGAATCCGGCGCGAGCACGCACCGGGCGCCATCGGCCGAAACCGAAAGGCGCGCCAGCGCATAGGCGGCGATGTCGGCGTGCTTCGCGCGAAGCTCGCCCCAGGTGATTTCTCCATTGCCGTCCGAATCCAGCCCGATCGCGTAGTCGAGGTCCCTAAGCGCGATGTCCCATTGGCCGTGCAGACCGCTGCTTGCGGCAACGATCGCGAGATAACTGTCGCTGGGCTTGTGTGCATGCGTGGGCAGGGCTGCGAAGGCCAGAAGCAAGGCAAGGCCGAACGCCTGCAGCATTTTCATCGCGACAGCGCTTTGATGCTGTCGGCATCACGGCGCAGTTCGCGATCCTCGAACCCGGACTCCTCAAGCCAGTCCAGCGCGGGTTTCGCAGCCTTCGGGTTGCGCGCGGCGAGCGCTGCCGCAATCAGGATCGCGGCATCGCGCGGTTCGCGCTGCGATTGCCAGTTTGCTTCGGCCAGTTTGAGGGCGCCGGCGGCGTTTTTCCCGAGGTAAAGCCTGAACCGTGCTTCCTCCTGCAGGTGGAGTTGTTCGCCGCGCAGCCCGGCCTCGGCGAATCGGTCTTCGAGTGCCTGGATGCGCTTTTCGGAACTCGGCAGACTCAGCCGTGCCTCTGCCAGAGCCAGTCTGAGCAGCAGGGTGTCAGAGCGCGCCCAGTCTTTAAGGAGTGTGACCACTTCCCTTGGGCGATTCTGTTCCAGCAGGAAGTCGGCAAACGCCGCCAGCAGGAAGTTGTCGGTCAGGCCCAAGGCGAGGGCGGCGCGAAAATGCTTCTCGGCCGCGGCCGGCTCACCAAGGCGGCGGGCCATTTCAGCCAGCCTGGTCAGGTTCCAGAGCTTCGACCTGGCCGGGGCGCTGGTGTTGCGTTGGAGAGCCGACGCAAGCGTGTCGTAAGCTGCCCGGGTCTTGCCTGTCGTCGCATCGACATAAGCGAAACATCCTGTCGCGAAAAGCTCGCTCGAATACGGGGCCAGTGCAGCGCACTCCGCGCGAGCGTTGCCGTAACGGGCCTGAACCATGAAGATAGCAGCGCGCCAGGCGCGCGCCTCTACGTTGGAGCCGTCGGCCCCTAGCGCCGCCTCGAGATCGGAAAGCGCGCCCGCGAAATCGTGCCTGTATTGGCGCAGCAGTCCTCTGATCACATGGAGCGACGGAGGAATCGAACCTCTGCCAAGCCAGGGCGCAAGTGCAGCCTCTGCGTACCCGACGTATCGCGGGTCGCCATCGGCCATGGCGAGTTCGAAATAGCGGTTGGCAAGCCGGGAGGCAATATCGGCGTTTCCCGGCTGCGCGGCGAGCTCTGTGCGCAGGCGGCGTAGTTCTCGCGCAATCGGGTCTCCCGGCGCCATCGGAAGGCGCTCCAGCACCTGGGCGTCGCTGGCCGGGACGAAAGGGGCCGCCGAAACCGGCAGGGAGGCGCCCAAAAGGACGGCAAAAGCCAGGTGCAGAAGGCGCAGGAACATGAATCCGGACAGTCCAAACAAGAGGTTATCACTATTGTTAAAGGTAATCCCCTTGGACTAGAATGCCGGCGTGGGAAAACCACAAGGGAGGCAATGCGGGACGAAGGCCGGTACACCGGTCCACCCGGGCCGTCCAACCGGTCGCCCGGTTCAGGACGCGCGTCCAGCTCGTTGCGCCGGACCCGTACGACCTAAACTAAAACAAGGAGAACGCAATGAAGAGGATCCTGTCTGTCGTCGTTGCCGCGGTGTTTGCGGCCGCCAGCTTCAACGCAATGTCCGCCTCGCATGCAGGGGCACAAGGAATGGACAAGAAGAAGGACGAAGTGAAGTCCAAGGATGGCAAGGCCGTCACCACCAAGGATGGCAAGAAGGTCGAAAGCAAGGAAGAAAAGAAGAAGTAATTCCGGCCCGGCGTCTGCCAGGCGCCTGGTATGGGATGAGAAAAATTTCCAACTTGTTGAATATTAACGGTAATATTTTTTTGATCGGCGGGCGACAGGCGCCTTACACCTGTCTGTCAACCGGGGCAAGAGAAGTGCGTTATCTGAAGTCGGCTGGCTTGCCGGCCGAATTAGACCAACAACCCTGCTGAAGGAAACCAAAAAATGCATAAGCTGCTCTCGATCGTCATCGCTGCCATGTTCGCCGCTGTTAGCGTCTCCGCTTTCGCGGCCGACAAGAAAGACGACAAGAAAGACGACAAGAAGATGGAAAAGAAGGACGACAAGAAGATGGAAAAGAAGGACGACAAGAAGAAGTAAGCTTTCTTCACTTCCTTGGAAGGGCAGGGTATGGTTCCCTGCCTTTTTTCTTTTGGGAAGCGGATCGCAGATGCGAAAGCTCGTCTTGACTGCCTGCCTGGCGCTCGCCTCGCAGCTTGCGTCGGCCCAGCAGTTGCCGCGCACCGAACTCACTGCCGGCGTGCACCTGATCCATGCCGAGGTCGCCGACAACTTCGTCACCCGCATGCAGGGCCTGATGCATCGCCCTTCGCTGGGGGTCAACGACGGGATGCTGTTCATCTTCGACGAGGCGGGAATCCAGTGCATGTGGATGAAGAACACGTTGATCCCGCTGTCGGTCGCTTACATCGCAGATGACGGCTCGATCGTCAACGTCGAGGACATGAAGCCGCAGACCGAGGACTCGCACTGCGCAAAGAAGCCGGTCCGATACGCGCTGGAAATGAACGTCGGCTGGTTTGCTTCCAGGGGCTTGCGCTCGGGCGCCAGGCTGCGCGGCCTGGAGAAATACAAGCCCAAGTAATTCCCCCCGGCCGCAAACCGCAGATTCGGGTGCAGCGAAAAAACTCGGGGCCCGCTTGGGGCCCCGAGGCACATGTCATGAAGGGGTGGATCAGAGGCCGTTGTTCTGCTGCGCGACCATGCAATAGAGCATCGGGATCGACAACATGGTGTTGAAGCGCGATGCAAGCATCGCAACGCGGGCGGCCTTGGCTTTTTCGGCGGCCTCGACCTGAACGATTCCGAGGGCCTTCTTCTGGTTAGGCCAGATGATGACCCAGACATTGAAGCCCATGATCAACCCGAGCCACATGCCGATCGCAATGGCCGTGAAGGGGCGCGAAAAAGTGAGGAGCGAGCCAAGGTACCCATTCATGCCCGCGAGCACGAGGCCGGTCACCATCGTCGCAACCGCCGCCCAGCGGAACCAGAAGAGCGCGGTCGGGGCGATCACCTTGCTGACCGCCGGTTTCTGCTCGTCGGGGATCTTGGGCATCGACGGAATCTGCACGAAATTGAAATACCAAAGCAGGCCGATCCACATGATCCCTGAAAGTACGTGAAGCCAGCGCAGCAGAAAGGCCATCCAAGCATGCTGTGCGCTGACGGACACGCCGCCGGACAGGGCGCCGACGATGCCGAGGATGACGATCAGCAGGACGATGCCTGCGATGACTGTGCGTCCCAATGACTGGAATATTGCACCCATGAATGACTCCTTTTGTCGCGTTGAGCGAAACGTCGATCCCGAACTGTTTTCAGTCTAGCACGGGACTCTCTATTGCCCCTCCAACCCTGACGCGGCCGCCCTTGCGCTAGCGTAGTGCGTCAAACAAGCAATTGCGGCCCAGCTGAAGGTTGGTCGGCGAACGCCGGCGCGCTGGCGCCGGCGATTTCTTGAGCAAGGACCTGCAGGGATCGAGCGCGATGCGCCGCGTCCGGGAAGAAAGCGGCAGATCTCGGCGGCAAATGTGCGCGCGGTGATTACGAAGACCACGCGCGAATTCTCGGCGAACGCGACGCACTGGAGTACCGGCACGATGGCTGCCGCGGCATCGCCATCAGGAGTGGTTGAAGTTTCTGCGCCAAATCGAACGCGAAACTCCGCCAGGGTTCGATTTGCATCTGATCGTAGACAACTACGCCACCCTTAAACCATCTCCTTACACACAACTTTAGATTCTGAGGGTAACATGCTGACTTCAAGTGCTTTTATGGATGATTAACATGGGCTGGGCAGCGGAAGAATTCAAGACGATCGATCTCGGTGACAAACGACTGGATAAGCGCGCGGTGCTGCTGGCGGAACGCCTCGCCGACAAGCCCACGGCAAGTATTCCGGGCGCCTGTGGCGGCTGGGCGGAGACGCAAGCGGCGTACCGCTTTCTTGCTCAGCAGGACGTGGCCTGGGACGATATTCTGCAGCCCCACTGGCGTTATTCGGCTGCGCGCATGGGCGCACATCGTACCGTTCTGTGTATTCAGGACACGACCGAACTGGACTTCAACGGCCAAACCATTACCGGCCTTGGGCCGCTCAGCTTTGAGGCCCAGCGCGGCATGTACTTGCACCCGACCTATGCCGTGTCTGTGGAGCGCGAGCCCTTGGGCGTCTTGGATGCCTGGATGTGGGCACGAGAGCCCAAGGACGCCAGCGGGGTGCGGCCTGGCCCGAAGGAAAGTCGGCGCTGGGTCGAAGGCTACGAGCGCAGTGCCGAACGCGCTGCTGAGTTGCCCGACACCCGCCTCGTGTATGTCGCCGACCGGGAGTCGGACATCATGGAACTGATGGCCCGAGCACGTGACTTGGGCAATCCCGCAGACTGGCTGCTGCGTTCCCAACACAACCGCAACTTGCCCGGTGGAGAGAAGCTGTGGAACGCTGTCAGTGCGGCCGTACCGTTGGGCGAGATTCGTTTCACGATGCCGTCGCGTCACGGGCAAAAGGCTCGCCCGGTACGCCAGGACGTCTGGGCGCAACGCGTGGAACTGCCCGACGGCAACGGCGGCACAGTTGCTGCCACATGCATCATCGCTCGTGAGAAGGGGGCACCCGCCGGCGTCACGCCGGTGCAGTGGCGGCTGCTGACGAACCGGGAGGTGGGCAGATTCGAGGCCGCAGCAGAGTTGATCGACTGGTATCGGGGCCGATGGGAGATCGAATTGTTTTTCAACGGCCTGAAGAATGGTTGCCGGGTCGAGGCTTTGCAACTGGCCAGCGTGGAGAGGCTGGAGCGAGCGTTGGCGCTGTTCATGGTGGTGGCGTGGCGCATTGCCCGACTGATGCGCTTGGGGCGCACTTGTCCGGAACTGGAGGCAGAATTGTTGTTCGATCGCGACGAATGGCAAGCCGCGTATATCCTGATGAAGAAACGCCCGCCCAAGAAGCCGCCCCACCTCAACGCGGTGGTGCGCTTGATCGCGATGCTCGGCGGATTTCCGGGCCGCAAGGGCGACGGTGAGCCGGGCGTCAAGACGATCTGGCAGGGTCTTCAACGCGTCGCAGACTTCGCGCAAGGACTCAGGTGGGCTCAAGAAAATCATGCGGTTTGAAATGTGTGTAAGGAGATGCCCTTAAACATCTTAAGGTCAAATCCTGGCTCCACCGCCACCCGCGATTTCATATGCACTTCACTCCAACCAGCGCCTCGTGGCTGAACATGGTCGAACGCATCTTTCGCGACTTGAGCCAAAATGCCATCGAACAGGGCGTGCCCCCAACTTGCCTGAACTCATCAACACCATCGGAGCCTATGTCGAAAGCGACAACCGTGATCCAAAGCCTTTCATCTGGACGGCGCGCGCCTCGGACATCCTTCCAGAGGTCGCCAAAGCGCGGGCACGACTAAATGAGTTTCAATCTGTTTGACGCACTACACTAAAAGGCGGTCCAGGCTGCGCCGCGCATTCCTCGAAAATGCGCGCGGTGCAGCGTGCGCAGATCGCGGGGTCGAGTTGCGGTACGATGGCCCCGAGGGCATCGTGCTTGCGCCCGAAAACGACGCTGCGTTCCTCCTCTCCGAGGAAGCCGCTGCGCTCCAGCGCCGCGGCAGCGTCCGGGCGCAGGCCGTGCAGGTAGAGCTCCCCGCCGGCGGCCCTGCGCCGCGCGCGTTCCTCAGCCAGAAGGTCGGCGCCGGACACGTCGACGAAATTCATGCCCTTGGCGAGCAGCATCAGGCGCGTCTGCGCCGGGGCGGCCGCGCGCGCCTCGTCCAGCGCAGCGGCAACACTGTTCACCGCGCCGAAATAGAGCGAACCCTCGATCCTCAGCATCTTCAGCTGGGGGCATTCCGCGACGCCGGGCTCGACCACCGTGAACTTGCGGGCCGGGTCGCGCGGATCCGGCGCAAGTGCGCGCAGGGCGGGCCGCGAGGTGCGGTTGAGATACATCACCAGCGACAGGGTCACCCCGAACAGGATCGCGAACTCTAGCTCCGCAAAGAGCGTGGCGGCGAACGTAACCGCGAGTACTGCGGCCTCCGGGCGGCTCGCGGCGACGATATGGCGGATCGCGCGGGCATCGATGAGGTTCCACGCCACCATGAACAGCAGTCCGGCCATGGTGGCGAAGGGCAGCAGTGCGAGCAGCGGCGCAATCGCGAACAGCAACACCACCAGCAGTGCAGCCGAGAATATAGCTGCAAGCGGCGTCTTCGCGCCGGAGTCGTAGTTAAGGCCCGAGCGGTTGAACGACCCGCTGGACGGGTAGGCCGATACGAAGCTGCCGACGATGTTCGACAGGCCCTGGCCGACGAACTCCCGGTTGCCGTCTATGCGTTGTCCGGAACGCACCGCGATCGAGCGGGCGATGGAGGCCGCCTCGACCAGCCCCAGGATCGCCACCGCGAATGCGACGCCGACGAGTTTGCGGAAGCTCGCCGCGTCGAACTCCGGCAGCGTGAACGGGGGCAGCGCGCCGGGCAACTGGCCGAGCACCTTGATGCCGGTGTGGTCCGCACCCAGCCAGCGGTTGAGTCCCCAGGCAAGCACGCCGCCGGCAAGGATCGCGACCACCATGTAGGGAACGCGTGGCAGCCAGCGCCGAGCCGCGAGGCCTGCGGCAATCGTCGTGGCGCCGACTGTCGCGACCCAGGGATTGATGTCGCCGATTCCGCTGCCGAACGCGGCGAGCGCCTGCGGGATCGAGCCGGCGCGCGGCAGCGAGAGCCCGAAAAAGCTGTCGAGCTGCGCGAAGATGATCAGCACGCCTGCTCCCGCGGTGAATCCCACCACCACGGTGTGCGACACGAAGTTGAGCAGCGTGCCCATGCGTGCGAGGCCCATCGCGAGCTGGATCACGCCGACCAGCAGCGCGAGCTTGAGCGCCAGCGCGACGTAGGCCGCGCTGGCGGGCTCCGCAAGCGGCGACAGCGTGGCGAAGACGACCAGCGAAATCGCGTTTGTCGGCCCAGAAACGAGATGCCAACTCGAGCCGAACAGCGCCGCAACGATGGCAGGCACCATGGCCGAATACAGGCCGTACTCCGGCGGCAGGCCGGCGAGCGTCGCGAAGGCGATGCCCTGCGGCACCACCACCACCGCGCCTACCAGGCCCGAAAGCGCATCCGCGCGCAGGCTTGCGCGGTTCAAGCGCTTGCGCCACGAGAGGTCCGGCAGCATCCGCCTCGATAGGTCGATCAGCGCATTTAGCATTGAATCCATTGTCGGCATCACGCACCCGGATGGCAATGGCGGCTACGCGAATGTTGCATAGGATAGAATATGTCACACCCCATCGAAGGCAATCTGCGGCTGCGTGCGTCGCCTGTTTCCATTCATCGCCTGGTTTCCGCTGACCGCCGCGATCGTGCGCGCCGACCTGATCGCCGGCATCACCGGTGCGCTGGTACTTGTGCCCAAGGCCATGGCTTACGCGCAGCTCTCCGGGTTGCCGGTGCACTTCGGCCTCTATACCGCCTTCGTTCCCGCGCTTCTGGGCGCCCTGTGGGGCTCGTCACGGCAGCTGGCGACCGGGCCGGTGGCGGTCGTGTCGCTGATGACTGCGGCGGCGTTGACGCCGCTGGCGGTGCCGATGTCGGAGGAGTACATCGGACTCGCGCTGCTGCTAACGCTGGTGGTGGGCTGCATCCAGCTTGCGCTCGGCGTGCTCAAGCTTGGCGTCATCGTGAACTTCGTCTCTCATCCGGTGATCCTCGGTTTCATGAACGCCGCGGCCATTATCATCGCCCTGTCGCAACTCGACATGCTGCTGGGAATTCCGAAGGGCCGCAGCGAATCCTTCCTGAAGGACATCTGGGAAATGCTCGGGTACCTCCCGCAGACGCACCTGCCCACGCTGGCGATGAGCGGTTTCGCCCTTGTGCTGATGCTGGTGCTCAGGCGGATCAGAGCGCTCGCAGCGCCGAGCGTGCTGATCGCGGTGGTCATCACGATCCTTGTCAGCCACGGCATCGGATTCGAGCACAGGGCGACGAGCACGCCTGATCGGATCGCCGATGCGGCTTCGCGCAAGGTCGTTGAGGAGTTCATCGAGTTTGACCGCAAGCTCGCCGGGTTGCGCGCCGATGCCGCGTCGAAGGCGGGGCGACTGCGGGCCGCCGAGAAAGCCGGCGACCAGCACGCCGTTGCCGATCTGCGCTACGAACTGGAGCTGCTGCGCCTCAGGCAGCAGGCGCTGGAAGCTCGGCATCGGGTGGAAGGCGGGCAGATCAACCGGATGCAGCTCGAGCGCGCGCTCGACGGCGGAGGCGAAGCACCCAGTCTTTACCTGAAGGGTGCGGCGCCGGCGGGCATCGAGACCGACGGGCGAGTTTGGCACGTGAAGAGCGTAGAGAACGGCGAGATGCGACTGATGGGTGGCGGCGATGTGGTCGGCACCATTCCCCAGGGACTGCCCGGGTTGCGCATGCCATCGATGAGCCTGGAAGCCATCGGTTCGCTGGTTTCGCTTGCGCTTATCATTGCCCTGGTAGCGTTCATGGAGTCGATTTCGATGGCGAAGGCCATGGCCACGAAGTCCAAGCAGAGAATCGAACCGAACCAAGAGCTGATCGGGCAGGCTGTGGCGAACATTGGCGGTGCTTTTTTCCAGTCCTATCCGGCCTGCGGCTCGTTCACCGGCTCGGCGATCAATCTCCAGGCCGGCGCGAGGACGGGTCTCGCGATGGTGTTCAATGGCGTTTTCGTCGCGTTCACGCTGCTGTTTCTGACGTCCTACCTCTACCATCTGCCGAAAGCAGTATTGGCGGTGATCATTCTGCTTGCGGTGACGGGCCTCGTCACGCCCGGTGCCCTGAGGCACACGTGGAAAGCGAGCCGCGCAGATGGCATCGCCGCATCTGCCACCTTCGCTGCGACGCTGCTGGCGGCACCGCATCTGGACAAGGGAATTCTCCTCGGCGCCGGTCTCGCGATCATCCTTTACCTTTACCGGACCATGCGGCCGCGCGTCGCATTGCTCGCGCGGCACGCCGACGGCACGCTTCGCGACGCGCACCTGCACGGCCTTGCCGAAAGCGAGCGGGTGATCGTGTTCCGGTTCGACGGCGATCTCTACTTTGCGAACGTGCCGTATTTCGAGGACGCGATCCTCGCTGCCGTCGCCGCGCGGCCGGGCGCGCCCTATCTCGTCATTGTCGGCGACGGCATCAACGAAATCGACGCATCCGGAGAAGAAGTCATCCGCCACCTTGTGGAGCGCCTGCGCGAAAGCGGAGTGCAGCTCGCGTTCAGCGGCCTGAAACAGCAGGTGATCCGCGTGATGCGCCAAACCGGTCTTTATGAACTGATCGGCGAGGCCAACATGTACCGTTCGGAGGACGCAGCGCTCGAGGCCCTGCTGGCGAAGGACGCCGCGGAAAAGGCGCGCTGATCTTGCCCAGGCTCGCCGCGAACCTCTCGATGCTCTTCACCGAACTGCCATTCCTGGAGAGATTCGGTGCTGCCGCGCGAGCGGGTTTTCGCTGGGTCGAGTACCAGTTCCCTTATCCGTTCGGTTCCGCCGCCATGGTGGCGCAAGCCGCGCGCGACGCGGGCGTCGCAGTCGTGCTCCACAACATCCCGGCGGGAGACGCCGCAAAGGGCGACCGCGGGATCGCCTGCCTGCCTGCGCGGCGCGACGAATTCCGCGAAGGGGTGGCGCGCGCGATCGAGTACGCGAAGGCGGCGGGCTGTGTGCGCATGAACTGCCTCGCGGGCATCGGTCCGCGCGATGCTGCCCATCACGAGACCTTCGTTGAAAACGTGCGCCATGCGGCGGCGACGCTCGCCGTCGCGGGCATGCAGCTCATGATCGAGCCGATCAATACGCGCTCCGTCCCGGGCTTCTTCCTGCACGGCTCGGATCAGGCGGTCGCGGTGCTCGACGAAGCCGGCGCCGCGAACGCGTATCTGCAGTACGACCTGTTCCATATGCAGATCATGGAAGGCGACATTGCGAACACCGTCGAGCGGCTGTTGCCGCGAATCGGACATATCCAGATCGCGGACGTTCCCGATCGCCACGAGCCCGGCAGCGGCGAGCTCAATTTCCCCTGGCTGCTCGCGCACATCGACCGTCTCGGGTACGGGGGCGCCATCGGTTGTGAGTACAATCCCGCAGGTGACACGTTGGCCGGCCTGACCTGGGCGGCCCCCTACCTCAAAGCTTGAATGGGCGCCGAAGAGCACATCGCATCGCAAACGCCAGTCCGCATCGATCCTGCGCGGCAGCGCGAAGTCGCCGCGGCATTGCGCACTTTCATGCCGGAACACACGATCCTCTTTCGCAGCGAGGACACCCGCCCCTATGAATGCGACGGCCTGTCGGCCTACAGGCAGTTGCCCATGGTCGTCGCGCTGCCCGAGACCGAGGAGCAGGTCGCCCGCATCCTCAGGACTTGCCATGAAATGAAGGTCCCGGTCGTGCCGCGGGGCGCCGGGACGGGCCTGTCCGGCGGCGCTCTCCCTTCGGCCGAGGGCGTGTTGCTCGGCATGGCCAAGTTCAACCGGATCCTCGCCGTCGATCCGCTGGCGCGCACTGCCCGCGTGCAGCCGGGAGTGCGAAACGCAGCCATTTCGGAAGCGGCTGCGCGGCACGGGCTGTATTACGCGCCAGACCCTTCCAGCCAGATCGCGTGCACGATCGGGGGCAACATTGCCGAGAATTCGGGCGGCCTGCATTGCCTCAAGTACGGCCTCACCGTGCACAACGTGCTCCGGGTGCGTGGATTCACCGTCGAGGGCGAGCCGGTCGAGTTCGGGTCCGAAGCGCTCGATTCGCCGGGTTTCGACTTCCTCGCGCTCGCAATCGGTTCCGAGGGCATGCTCGCAGTGACGGCCGAAGCCACGGTCAAGCTGGTGCCGCGGCCCGAAGTCGCCCGGGTGATCATGGCCTCGTTTGCCGAAGTCGAGACCGCCGGCAATGCGGTGGCGGACATGATCGCCGCCGGCATCATTCCGGCCGGCCTCGAACTGATGGACCGTCCGGCGACGCACGCGGTGGAAGAGTTCGTCCACGCCGGATATGACCTCGGCGCGGCGGCAATCCTCCTTTGCGAATCCGACGGCACGCCTGCAGAAGTGGAAGAAGAGATCGGCCGCATGAAGGCGGTGCTCGCCGCATCCGGTGCGACCCAGCTCAAGGTTTCGCAGAGCGAGAGCGAGCGCATGAAATTCTGGGCCGGTCGCAAGGCGGCTTTTCCCGCCGTGGGGCGCATTTCGCCGGACTATTACTGCATGGACGGGACGATCCCGAAAAAGCGCCTCGGGGAGATGCTCAGGTTCATCGCCGAGATGGAGGGCAAGTATTCATTGCGCTGCCCGAATGTGTTCCACGCGGGCGACGGGAACCTGCATCCGCTCATCCTGTTCGATGCCAACGACCCGGAGCAGCTGCGGCGCACCGAGGAGTTCGCGGCGGAGGTGCTTGAGAAATGCGTCGCGGTCGGCGGTACGATCACCGGCGAACACGGCGTTGGCATCGAAAAGATCAACCAGATGTGCGTGCAGTTCGGCGCCAAGGAGATCGCGCTCTTCCTTGCGCTGAAGCAGGCTTTCGACGCCCACGGGCTTCTCAACCCGGGCAAGAACATTCCAACGCTTCACCGCTGCGCGGAATACGGCCGTATGCATGTGCGATCGGGCGCGCCGCCGTTCGCCGAATTGCCGAGATTCTGAGGTGCAAGGGGTTCAGTCAGCGTATGCGGACTCGCTTCGCGCGGCCGCGAGCGCCGGCCGCAGCTTGTGCCTTCGAGGCGGCGGCACGAAGGACTTTTACGGCGGGCCGATGCAGGGCGAGACCCTGGACCTGCGCGAGTACGCCGGGGTCGTAAGCTATGAACCCAGCGAACTGGTCGTCACCGCGCGCTGCGGAACCCGGTTATCCGAGCTGGAGGCGGAACTTGCGTCGCGCAACCAGATGATCCCTTTCGAGCCGCCGCATTTCGGCACCGGGAGCACACTCGGCGGTTGCATCGCAGCCGGCCTTGCGGGACCGCGCCGCGCCGCCAACGGGCTCTATTACGGCGCAGTGCGCGATTACGTTTTGGGCTGCACTTTGATGGACGGGCGCGCCGACGTCCTGCGATTCGGCGGGCAGGTCATGAAGAACGTCGCGGGCTACGACGTGTCGCGGCTCCTCGCAGGATCGATGGGAACGCTTGGAATCATCCTCGAAGTTTCTCTCAAGGTCCTGCCGATGCCGGTTGCGCGCGCGACTTTGCGGTTCGCTATGGAAGAAGAGGAGGCCCTCGCGAAATTGAACGAATGGGGAGGGCGCCCTCTTCCGGTGAGCGCAAGCTCGTGGTTCGACGGGGTGCTTTGCGTACGCCTCGAGGGTGCCGCCGCGGCGGTGGACGCTGCCTGCATGCATCTCGGCGGAGAGCGCGCCGGGGAGCAGGAGGCACTGAGCCATTGGGCGGGATTGCGCGACCACGCGGACCCCTTCTTTGCGCAACCCGGACCCCTGTGGAGACTTTCGGTTCCATCGAACGCGGGGCCGATCGCGTTTCCGGACGCGAACCGCAGCCGGCAGCTCATTGAATGGGGTGGCGCGCTCAGGTGGTGGCGGACCGAAGCGAATACACAGGCCGTCAGGCAGGCGGCAAGCAGCGCCGGCGGGCATGCGACACTTTTTCGCGGTGGCGATCGTGGCGCCGGCGTGTTCCAGGCGCACGGTCCAGTGATGGAGCGTCTTCATCGCAACGTCAAGAACGTATTCGACCCGGCAGGCATCTTCAATCGCGGCCGCCTCTACCCGCAATGGTGAACCCCGGTCCGGGTGCCGCCGCTCGCCGCTAGCTCACAATGCAGACGAACCTCGCAGATTTCATTCGCAATACCGCCGATGGCCGTGAAGCCGACGCAATCTTGCGCAAATGCGTGCATTGCGGTTTTTGCACGGCGACTTGTCCGACCTACCAGTTGCTGGGCGACGAACTCGACGGGCCGCGCGGCCGCATTTATCTGATCAAGCAGGCGCTCGAAGGCGCTGAAGTCACGGCAAAGACCCAGCTGCACCTGGATCGCTGCCTGACCTGCAGGTCGTGCGAGACGACTTGTCCTTCGGGCGTTGAGTACGGGCGCCTTGCGGACATCGGACGCAAGTTCGTCGAAGAGCGCGTCCAACGCAGTCCGTGGCAGACGATCCAGAGAGCCGGATTGTCGGCGGTTCTGCCGAGGACGCAGCTGTTCGCCGGCCTCCTCGCGCTAGGCCGCCTGGTCCGGCCGCTGTTGCCCGAGCAACTGGCGAGCAAGATTCCTGCGTCGGGCGAGCCGGCCGGCGCCTGGCCGGCGCCGCGCCACGCGAGAAAGATGGTCGTGCTCGCCGGTTGCGTCCAGCCCGCTTTGGCGCCGGCAATCAACGCCGCGGCCGCGCGGGTTCTCGACCGGCTCGGTATTTCACTCACCGAGGCGCCGGGCGCGGGATGTTGCGGGGCCGTCCGCTTTCACTTGAACCGCCAGGAAGAAGGCAAGGCGGACATGCGTGCGCTTATCGACGCCTGGTGGCCGCTGGTCGAATCGGGTACCGAAGCGATCGTGATGACGGCTAGCGGCTGCGGCACGATGGTCAAGGAATTCGGCCACCTCCTCAAGGACGACCCCGCCTATGCATCGAAGGCTGCGCGCATTTCCGCGATGACCCGCGACCTCTCGGAGGTCCTTGCGGGTGAGCGTGCCGCAATTGCAAAACTGTTTGCCGGCCGTGCCGCGAGGCCGGAAAAGGTCGCCTTTCATTCGCCGTGCAGCCTGCAGCACGCGCAGCAATCGCGTGGAAATATCGAGCCCTTGCTCGAGGCGGTGGGTTTCGAACTTACGCAGGTGCCGGACGCGCACTTGTGTTGCGGTTCCGCGGGGACTTACTCGATCCTGCAGCCGGAGTTGTCATTGCGATTGCGCGAAAACAAAGTCGCGGCATTGCAGACCGGGGCGCCGGCGCGCATCGCTACCGCGAACATCGGGTGCCTGACGCACCTCCAGTCGGGCACCGAACTTCCCGTAAGGCACTGGATCGAGTTGGTCGACCTCCAATTGTCCGCGTAGCGGAGGACCAGCCAGGCAAGCGCTCGCCTGTCGGTTCACACAGACCGTTCGTCCGGTCCATGAGCCGCAACTGCAAGAGATTGTGTGCCGTGTGAGGGAATCGACGCACGCCGCGCGCAGGGCCGGCGTAGTTTCCTTGCGTCGAACGCGATTTCAGGAACAACGAGCTTGGATTCTTCCGCTGCAACCGTCATCCACGAACCCGCCGGGGGCGTACCGCGCTTCGAGGCCGAGCGCGTTGGCGAACTATTCCGCATCGCGCGTTCGGCTTACGCAGTCTCCCTCGCAAACGCAGCGATCCTCGCTCTGATTCTGTGGGGTCCGGTCGCCTCGGAAGTGCTCGCGGCGTGGCTTGTCGGCCTGATCGCGGTGTCGGCGGCACGCATGTCGCTCCACTGGGCGTATCTGCGTTCGGCGACGCGGGAGACGAACCCACTCGCATGGGAAAGGCGCTTTGCGATCGGCACCCTCGCGGCAGGCGCACTGTGGGCGTTGACCCCCGGGCTCTTTTTCGAGCCGGGCGAGCCGCTGCATCGCGTGGCCATCATGTTTGTCACCGGAGGCATGATCATCGGCGCGACGGGCATCTACGCGCCGAGCCGCATTGCGTTCTTTTCGTTTGTAATCGCTCCGACGATCGTGTCGGCGGGGGTGCTTTTCGCGCAGGGGATCGAACCGTACCGATGGATGGCGGTCATGTTCGCCGTATTCGGCGCCGCCATGCTCGCGGTCTTTTCCCAGCTGCACCGATCGCTGTGCCGGACACTGCAGGCCCGGCTGGAGAACGAAGCGTTGGTCGAAAGGCTCGGGCGAAGCGAAGGTCGCTTGCGCGATGCGATCGACAGTTCGCCGGACGGCATCGCAATCTATGACGAGAACGATCGCGTGGTGGCGTGCAACACGCACTATGCCGCGCTTTATGCGCCTGGAAAGCGGCCGGACTCTCTCGTGGGGACGCCATTCCGGGCTTTTGCGGAATCCGCTTTCGATGTCGCCGAATTCATTTCCCAGGCCGATGCTGCGGACCGGCAAGGATGGGTAGAGCGGCGAATCCGCCGGCACCTCGATGCGGACGGAAAGCTGCGCGAGTATCGCACTCGCGACGGGCGCTGGATGCAGGGAAAGTCGGCGCGCACGTCCCTGGGCGGCATCGTTGGAGTGTTCACGGATATCTCCGAGACCAAGCATGCGGAGGCGGCGTACCAGGCGGTGCTCGCCGAGGAAAGTCTTGTGCTGGACATCCTTCCCGTCGGCGTAGCGTTTGTCGAGAATCGCACGATCGCGCGATGCAACCGCAGGCTGGAACTGATTCTGGGCTACGCGCCCGGCGAGCTTGCCGGCAAGCCGACTCGCGTGCTTTACGGATCGGACAATGCGTGGGAGACGGTGGGCAATGATGTGTACATCCGACTCGCCGGAGGCGGAATCATCGAGAACGATACGCGCATGATTCGCAAAGACGGAGCGATGGTCTGGTGCCGCACGCTGGGGCGCGCACTCGATCCGGCGAATCCCGTGGCGGCCACGATCTTCGCATTCTCGGATGCCGAGGACTGGCGAGCCGCCGAGCACGCTTTGCGCGAAAGCGAGGCGATGTACCGCAACCTCGTCGAAACCTCGAACGACCTGATCTGGTCCGTCGATCGCGAAGGGCGCTGGACCTACCTGAACGGGTCCGCGGCACGCCGCATTTGGGGGGCGGCTGCCGCGGATATGCTTGGCCGCCCGTTCTTCGATTCCCTCGTACCCGAAGTCCTTGAACGCGATCGCGCAGTCTTCCAGCAGATCCTGCGCGGCGAGCCGGCCTACAACTACGAGACGCGCCACCAGCGCCGCGACGGCGTGCCGGTCGACCTGTCATTCAACGCGATCCCTCTGTGCAACCCGGCCGGCGAAATCATCGGGGCCACGGGTACCGCGCGCGACGTCACCGAAGTCAGGCAGGCCGCCGCCGCGCTGTACGAAAACGTGGCGAGGCTCCGGCTGGCAGTCGACGCTGCGGACCTCTATTACTGGGAGTGGGGCGTCGAGGACAACAGCTTCTCGTGGGGGCGCGACCCCAGCGCACTGCTCGGCCTGCCTGCGACCGGAGCGCACACCTACCCCGATGTCAGGACGTTGATCCATCCTGACGATCGGCAACGCTATGAGGAAGCGTGCGCGAGGACTTTGCAAACCGGTGAATCCCACGCCAGCGAATTCCGCATTGTCGGGCGCGAGGGTCAGATCCGGTGGTTGTCGGCCCGCGGCAAGGTTGTCTACGATGAGGGCGGGGCGGCCGCAAGGGTCATCGGCGTGTCGCAGGACGTGAGCGAAAGCAAGCGCCAGGAGGAGGAGGTGCGCCATATGGCGTACCACGACACGCTTACCGGGTTGCCGAACCGGCGCCTTCTCGATGACCGACTGCGCCAATCGGTATTCGCCGCGCAACGCCGCGATGCGCAGCTCGCGGTGATGGTCGTCGATCTCGACCGTTTCAAGGAGGTGAACGACTCGATGGGGCACCAGGCCGGGGATGCGGTGCTGCGCGAAGTCGCCAATCGCCTCATCGCGTGCGTGCGCAAGGCCGACACGCTGGCGCGGCACGGCGGCGACGAGTTCGTCATCGTGATCCCCGACCTCGCCCTCGAGGCCGACTGCTCGATCGTGGCGGAAAAGATCCTTCGCGCCCTGGTCCCGGAAATTCGCGCGGACGGGAAGGCGTTCACGATCGGGGCGAGCATCGGCATCAGCCTGTTTCCCGGCGACGCCGGCGATGCCGAAGCCCTGCTGCGCAATGCCGATGTCGCGATGTACAGGGCCAAGGAGCTCGGGCGAAACAACTACCGGTTCTACGGCCGCTGAGGCCTCCCGCCGGCCGCCGGGTTGGCCCCAACCGCCGGCGTGCGGTACAGTCCGGGATCATGTCGGTCTTCAACGATCGCCTGCCCGATCGCCCGGGCAGCCGCGACTTCTCCCAGTTCATCGCCCTCGCGCGGTTCCTGGCGCCCTACCGGCTGCGCATTGTGTGCGCAATCCTTGCGCTCGTGGTCGCCGCGGCGTGCGTGCTCGCGCTCGGCCAGGGTCTTCGATACGTGATCGACGCCGGATTCACCGCTGCCAGTCCCGAAGTCCTCGACCGCGCGCTCGCTGCCGTGGTTGCCCTCGCCGGGCTGCTTTCCGTTTCGACCTACGCGCGGTTCTTCCTGATGCTTTCGACGGGCGAGCGCGTGATCGCGGACATCCGGCGCGCGGTGTTCGATCACATCCTGCGGTTTTCGCCGGGCTATTTCGAGACGGTGCGCACTGGGGAAGTGATCTCCCGCCTGACGAACGACACGACGCTGCTGCAGGCAGTCGTCGGGTACGGGTTTTCGCTGGCGCTGCGAAACGCGCTGCTCCTGGCCGGCTCGATCGGGATGCTGCTGGTGACCAATTTCAAGCTCACGCTGGTGGCGTTGGTATTCGCACCGCTGATCGTGTTGCCGGTCATCCTCATCGGGCGCCGCGTGCGCCGCGCTTCGCGCGCGAGCCAGGACCGCGTCGCCGATGTGAGCGCTTTCGTCGATGAAGCCCTGCACGAGGTGCGCACGGTGCAGGCCTACGCCCATGAGGACGCCACGCGCCGGGAATTCGCCGCGCATGTCGAAGCGGCATACCGGATGGCGGTCAAGCGCATCGGGCAATCCGCGCTCCTCGTGGCGCTCGTCATGCTCATCGTGTTCGGCGGGGTGGGCGTGATCCTGTGGAAAGGAGGGCACGATGTGCTGGCCGGCCGGCTCTCTGCAGGCGATCTTTCGGCTTTCATCTTCTACAGTGCGATCGCCGCGGGCGCCCTCGCGGCGATCTCCGAGGTCATGTCCGATCTTCAACGGGCGGCCGGGGCCACTGAGCGCCTGGTCGAATTGCTCGCAACAGAACCGGCGATCGTCTCACCCGGCATCGCTGCTTCGCTGCCGGCGGAGGGGGCAGGCGGCATTGTCTTCGACTCGGTCGGATTCGCCTATCCGTCGAGGCCTCAGGCGCCGGCGCTGGAAAAGTTCAGCCTGGTAATCGCCCCGGGCGAGCGGGTCGCGCTGGTCGGACCCTCGGGGGCGGGCAAATCGACCGTGTTGTCTCTGCTGCTGCGGTTTTACGATCCGCTGGCCGGGACGATCAGCGTCGATGGCATCGACATTCGCAAGGTCGACCCGCGGGTGCTCCGCCTGGCGATCGCGGTCGTTCCGCAGGAGCCGGTGATCTTTGCCGCCAGCGTATTCGACAACCTCCGCTACGGGCGGCCCGGGGCCACGCGTGCCGAGGCCGAGCGCGCCTGCGAGCAGGCCTTTGCTTCCGAATTCATCGAGCGGCTCCCGCAGAAACTCGATACACCGCTGGGCGAGCGGGGCGTGACCTTGTCCGGCGGCCAGCGGCAGCGCCTGTCGATAGCGCGTGCGTTGCTCGCCGACCGACCGATCCTGCTGCTCGATGAGGCGACCAGTTCGCTCGATGCCGCCAGCGAGCGCATGGTCCAGCAGGCGCTCGAGGCGCTCGAGCGGGGCCGGACCACGCTGGTCATCGCGCACCGCTTTTCCACCGTGCAGCATGCCGACCGCATCGTCGTGCTCGACCGCGGCGCGATCGTGGCGCAGGGAACGCACGCCGACCTCATTCGCCAGGGCGGCCTGTATGCGGGCCTCGCCGCACTTCAGTTCATCGGGACCGGCGAGCCCGTCGCCGAGATTGCCGGATGAGGCGCGCCGCATTGCTGCTCCTGGCGGCGTTCTCGCTCGCGGCCGGGGCCGAGCCGCTCAAGGTCGGTTCCAAGCGTTTCACCGAGTCGTATATCCTCGGCGAGATTCTCGTGAAAAAAGCGGGCGATGCCGTGCACCGGCCGGGCCTGGGCAATACCGGGATCGTATTTGCCGCGCTCAAAGCCGGCTCGATCGACCTGTATCCCGAATACACGGGCACGATCGCGCGGGAAATCCTCAAGCTCGAAGGCGACTTCGACCTTGCGCGCCTGAACCGGGAGCTTGCGCCGCTGGGGATGGGTGTCGCGGTCAGGCTGGGGTTCAACAATGGCTATGCGCTTGCGATGCGCGAAGAGCGTGCGAAGGCGCTGGGCGTGCGCAAGCTCTCCGATCTGCTCGGCCATCCCGGGGTGAAGCTTGGGTTGTCGCAAGAGTTCATCGGCCGCGCCGATGGCTGGCCGGGACTCAAGAAGGTCTATGGGTACCCTTTCGGCACGGGATCGGGCCTCGACCATGGCTTGGCGTATGAAGCCGTTGCGGCCGGGAAGATCGACGTGATGGACATCTATACGACCGACGCGAAGATCGAACGCTACAAGCTGCGAGTGATTGAAGACGACCGGAAGTATTTCCCTCGTTACGACGCCATCCTGCTTTACCGGCTCGATGTGCCAAGGCGCTTTCCCGAAGCCTGGCGCTCGCTTTCTGCGCTGGAGGGGGGGATCGACGAGGCGCGAATGATCCGCATGAATGCCGCGGCGGAACTGGAGGGGCGGAGTTTTGCCGAGGCAGCGGCATTGCTGGATGCCGGCGCATCATCGCCACGCGCCGGGAAGCGCGATTTCTTCGGGACGCTGTTCGGACCCGATTTCTGGCGCCTCACCGGCGAGCACCTGTTGCTGGTGTTCGTTTCGCTGGCCGCCAGCATTGCAGCGGGTGTGCCGCTCGGCGTTGCGGCGGCAAAGTTTCCCCGCGCCGCGCAGTGGATCCTTGGACTTGTGGGGGTGATCCAGACGATCCCGTCGCTTGCGCTGTTTGCCTTCCTGATCGCGGCGGTCGGCACGATCGGGACGGTGCCGGCGCTGCTTGCGCTCTTTCTCTATGCGTTGTTGCCGATCGTGCGAAACACGCACGCGGGGATCACTGGTATAGGCGCCGGGATGCGACAGGCCGCAATGGCGCTCGGGCTCGCGCCGCGCGACCGCCTGCGGTTGATCGAGGTGCCGTTGGCGCTGCCGTCGATTCTTGCCGGGATCAAGACTTCCGCGGTGATCAATGTCGGCACCGCGACGATTGCCGCGTTTATCGGCGCGGGTGGCTACGGGGAGCGGATCGCGTCAGGGCTGGCATTGAACGACAGCGTCACGCTGCTCTCCGGTGCGATTCCCGCCGCGGCGCTCGCACTCATCGTGCAGGGTGCTTTCGAGATCGGGGAGCGGCGATTCGGCTGGATGGCGCGGGCGCGGCGAACCTGACAAAGCTGCGCGCCCAACGCGCACACGAACCTCGTGTTACACTGTTCTAGTGTGATCACTTCCAGAGAAAGATCATGAAAAACGTCACTGTAACCATGAATGAAGACGCGCTCGAATGGGTACGGATCCGGGCCGCCCGCAAGAATTCGAGCGTCTCTCGTTATCTTGGCGAACTGGTCGAGCAGGCGCGCTTGCGCGATGGCGTCTATGAGCGATCCATGCGGGCAGCACTCAAATTCCAGCCACTGGCTTTCTCCAAACAGGCCCGTTATCTGAGCCGCGACGAGGCGAACGACCGTGCCGGTCTTCGTTGACACGAACGTACTGATCTACACACTCGATCCTCGTGACGAGGCCAAGCAAAGCGCCGCGCAATCCTGGCTGACTCGCTGCTGGCACGAGCGCACTGGTCGCGTGAGCATGCAGGTGCTCAACGAGTTTTACGTCAACCTCGTTCGCCTGAATGGGAGCCAGTTTTCCGCGCGCGCGCGCGCCGAGATCCGCCATCTGATGGCCTGGAATCCTTGTCCGATCGACTCGACCTTGCTGGAGACCGCCTGGGGCATAGCCGACGAGGCGAGTGTGTCGCACTGGGATGCTCTGATCATCGCCGCCGCGATTCACCAGGATTGTGAAACCGTCCTTTCGGAGGATTTGCAGCACGACCAAGTCATCGAGGGCGTTCGGATCGTCAATCCGTTTCTAACCAGTGCATGATCCGGCACTTGCTGATTACGGCAAAAATCCGCGTGCGGGTGGGGCTTTTCGAGTCGCTCACAAGCGTTCCTCCTGCCGCTCCGCGCGCAGCATGAGTTCTTCCCCCCCCACCGCTTGTACCGCATGCCGGACGGGCATCATGCCAGAAGCCTCAACGCGCGGTCGAACCCGTACAATTACGGACCTACAGAAAAATCCAGCAACAGGGAAGAGAATCCGATGCCTCAGACAATAGGGGTCCCGAAGGAAACTTGGGCGGGCGAGAAACGGGTGGCCACGGTGCCTGAGGTCGTCGAGAAGCTCATCAAGCTGGGATTCCGGGTTGCCGTCGAATCCGGTGCCGGGGACGCTGCCAATTTCAGCGACGAGTCCTACCGCACCGTGGGCGCGCAGATCCTCGACAGCGCAGCCGGGTTGTGGGCGCAAGCCGACATCGTCTTCAAAGTCGGCGTACCGACCGCCGAAGAAGTGGGCCTGATGCACGAGGGTCAGACCCTGATCACCTTCGTCTGGCCGGCGCAGAACCCCGAATTGATGCAGCAGTTGGCGGCGCGCAAAGTCACCGTGCTGGCGATCGACGCACTTCCGCGTACGCTCTCGCGCGCCCAGAAGATGGACGCGCTGACCTCCCAGGCGGGCGTCGCCGGCTACCGCGCCGTCATCGAGGCCGCCAACGCCTTCGGCCGCTTCTTCAATGGCCAGATCACGGCCGCCGGCAAGGTGCCGCCGGCCAAGGTGTTCATCGCAGGCGCCGGCGTCGCTGGCCTGGCTGCGATCGGCACTGCCGCCGCGCTGGGCGCGATCGTGCGCGCCAACGACACGCGCGCCGAAGTGGCCGACCAGGTCGTGTCGCTTGGCGGCGAATTCGTGAAGGTCGAGTACGAGGAGGAAGGTTCTGGCGGCGGCGGTTACGCGAGGGTGATGAGCGAAGGCTTCCAGAAGGCCCAGCGCGAGATGTACGCCAGGCAGGCCAGGGAAGTCGACATCATCATTACCACCGCGCTGATTCCGGGCAAACCCGCGCCGCGGCTGATCACCGCCGAGATGGTGGAGTCGATGAAGCCGGGCAGCGTGATCGTCGATATGGCGGCCGAGCGCGGCGGCAACTGCGAACTGACTGAGCCGGGCAAGTCGGTGGTCAGGCACGGCGTGACCATCGTCGGCTATACCGATCTGACGAGCCGGCTGGCGAAGCAGTCCTCGACACTGTACGCAACCAACTTGTTCCGGCTCGCCGAGGAACTGTGCAAGACCAAGGACGGGGTCATCAATGTCAACATGGAGGACGAGGCCATCCGCGGTCTGACAGTGGTCAAGGACGGAACGATCACCTGGCCGCCGCCTGCGCCGAAGCTCTCGGCCGCACCGCCCGCCGCTGCGGCCAAACCCGCGCCAGCGCCGGCGAAAGGGCATGGCCATGGCAAGGGCGGCGAACCGGCATCGGCGAAGAGTACTGCGATCCTGTTTGCGGTCGCGGTGGTGGTGTTCTGCCTGATCGGGGTCAATTCGCCGCCGGCTTTCCTCGCGCACCTCACGGTCTTCGCGCTGGCGTGCTTCGTCGGTTACATGGTGGTGTGGAATGTGACGCCCGCCCTGCACACGCCGCTCATGAGCGTGACCAACGCGATCAGCAGCATCATCGCGATCGGGGCGCTGGTGCAGATCGCGCCGCCCGGACAGGAGATCAGCACCGGCAGCTGGATTCTCTGGATGGCGGTGGTGGCGATCGTGCTTACGGCCGTCAACATGTTCGGCGGTTTCGCCGTGACCCAGCGCATGCTGGCGATGTTCCGGAAATAGGGAGAAGACCATGTCCGAAGGAATGGCAACCGTCTCCTACATCGGCGCGACGATCCTCTTCATCCTGAGCCTCGGTGGCCTGTCGAATCCCGAGACTTCGCGGCGCGGCAACCTTTACGGAATGATCGGGATGGCCCTCGCGGTCGTGGCGACCGTGTTCGGGCCGCGCGTTTCGCCCGCGGGCATCGGCTGGATCCTGGGGGCGATGGCCGTCGGCGGCAGCATCGGCCTCTACGCCGCGCGCACCGTGCAGATGACGCAGATGCCCGAGCTTGTCGCGCTCATGCACAGCCTTGTCGGGCTGGCCGCGATGCTGGTCGGTTTCGCGAGCTATGTGAATCCCGCGTCCTCGGCCACATTCACCGGCGTAGAAAAGACGATCCACGAAGCCGAGATTTACATCGGAATCCTGATCGGCGCAGTGACGTTCTCGGGCTCGGTGATCGCGTTCGGCAAGCTCTCGGGCAAGATCGGAGGCAAGCCGCTGCTTCTGCCTGCGCGCCATTGGCTGAATCTCGCGGGGCTCCTGGTCGTCCTCTGGGTTGGCCGGTTGTTCCTGAACGCGCACTCGATCCCGCAGGGCATGACCCCCTTGATCATCATGACGGTCATCGCTCTGCTTTTCGGCATCCACATGGTGATGGCGATCGGCGGGGCCGACATGCCCGTGGTGGTCTCGATGCTCAACAGTTACTCCGGCTGGGCGGCGGCGGCCACCGGTTTCATGCTTTCGAACGATCTCCTCATTGTGACCGGCGCGCTGGTGGGGTCCTCGGGGGCGATCCTTTCCTACATCATGTGCAAGGCAATGAACCGCCACTTCATCAGTGTGATCGCCGGAGGCTTCGGCACCGGGGACGGCGCGCCAGCCGCTGCGGCCGGTGCGCAGCCCGCGGGCGAAGTCTCGCCGATCAGCGGCGTCGAAACCGCCGAGCTGCTCCGCGAAGCCAAGAGCGTGATCATCGTGCCGGGCTACGGCATGGCGGTGGCGCAGGCGCAGCACACCGTGTTCGAAATCACCAAACACCTGCGCGAAAAGGGTGTGAAGGTACGATTCGGGATCCACCCTGTCGCGGGCCGCATGCCCGGCCACATGAACGTGCTGCTGGCCGAGGCCAAGGTGCCGTACGACATCGTCATGGAGATGGACGAGATCAACGAGGACTTCCCTGACACGGACGTGGCGATGGTGATCGGGGCCAACGACATCGTGAACCCGGCGGCGCAGGATGACCCGTCCAGCCCGATCGCCGGCATGCCCGTGCTCGAAGTATGGAAGGCACACACGTCGGTCGTCATGAAGCGCAGCATGGCCTCGGGCTACGCCGGCGTGGACAACCCGCTCTTCTACAAGGACAACAACCGCATGCTGTTCGGCGACGCGAGAAAGATGCTTGACGAAGTACTCGCGGCATTGCGCGCATGACGACCACCGCGGGGTGGGGAGCTACTGACATTTTTTTCCTAAACCCCGCGCGGATATTGGCTCTCCGGGGAACTTACTGACATGGACCTGTTCGGAATTCCGCTCGATTTCGTGCTTTTCGCGCTGACGCTGCTCGGCGTGGCGTTGTTCCATCACCACACGCTGGCGGTCGCTTTGACCGGTCTCGCGGTCATTACGCTGTACAAGCTGGGGTTCACCGGATTCAAGGCGGGGCCGGGTTTCGGCGGGCTTGTGACCCACCTGCATCACGAGTGGGTGATCCTGTCCAACCTGCTGCTCCTGCTGCTCGGGTTTGCGCTGCTCTCCAACCACTTCGAGAAGAGCCGCATCCCGGCGATCCTGCCGCGTTTCCTGCCGGACGACTGGAAGGGCGGCTTCGTGCTGCTCGTAATGATCTTCGTGCTGTCCTCGTTCCTCGACAATATCGCCGCAGCGATCATTGGCGGGACGATGGCCGGCGCGGTGTTTCGCGGCAAGGTGCATATCGGCTACCTGGCGGCCATCGTGGCCGCCTCCAATGCCGGCGGGTCCGGGAGCGTCGTCGGCGACACGACAACCACGATGATGTGGATCGACGGCGTGAGTCCGGTCGACGTGCTCGAAGCCTACGTGGCGGCCGGTGTCGCGATGTTCATTTTTGGCATCCCGGCCGCGATGCAGCAACACCGGTACTCCCCGATTGTGAAGGACGCTCCGGCCGGCATCACGGTGGATTGGGCCCGCGTGGCGATCGTCGCCTTCATCCTGTTGGCTGCGATCGGCGTCAATGTGGTCGTGAACGTGAACTTCCGCCACCTGTCGGACGCCTTCCCGTTCATCGGCGCCGGCGTCTGGGTGGCGATTCTCGTGGCCGCGATCTGGAGGCATCCCGAGTGGTCGCTGCTTCCCGGGGCTTTCAAGGGCAGCGTGTTCCTGCTTTCGCTGATCCTGTGCGCGTCCATGATGCCGGTCGAGAAGCTTCCGGCCGCCTCCTGGCAGACCGCGTTCGGCCTGGGCTTCGTTTCGGCGGTGTTCGACAACATCCCGCTTACCGCGCTGGCGCTGAAGCAGGGCGGCTACGACTGGGGATTCCTGGCCTACGCGGTGGGATTCGGCGGCTCGATGATCTGGTTCGGGTCGAGCGCCGGCGTCGCGCTTGCCAACATGTACCCGGAGGCGAAATCGGTCGGCCTCTGGCTCAGGCATGGCTGGTATGTCGCGGTGGCCTACGTGATTGGGTTTTTCGTGCTGTTGGCCCTGCTGGGCTGGCACCCGAATGAAAGGCATAAAGCGGCACCTGCCGCTCCGGCGGCCGGGATTGCGGCAGGCCAGACCGGGGGTTAGAATCTTCCGGCTTTCCCTCGCAACCAAAGGGCGGCTACAGCCCCGATCCAATAATCTTCCTGATTAGCGACTTGCCTCAGCCACACGAATGGCGAAGGCAGGGGTTGGGCTTGTGAGGCACGCGGCGCGTAACAGGCGAGCCAAGATGGAACGCAGATTGAAGCGAGGACGGTTGAATCGATATTGGGCCTCAGCGAGGTAGCGATGGGCGTACTTGGCAAAGGCGAACGCGTGGTAGGTACCGTCCAGGGAGCGCTTGAGGTTCCCCAGGAAGGTATTGACCGCTCGAAACTGCGGCAACCCGGTACTGGCCTTGCCCCCG
>CANKMT010000058.1 GCA_947482825.1 Betaproteobacteria bacterium
GCGATTCAGAACAAACTCGCCGCTCGTCATCTGAGCCCAGGTGGCATGGTGCTCTATGACCTGTCATCGAGCTACTTCGAGGGCAGTTGTTGCCTGCTGGGCAAGTTTGGCTACAACCGCGATGGCAAGCGCGGCCTGCTCCAGGTCAACTACGGCTTACTCACCGATGCACGTGGCTGCCCGGTGGCCGTGTCAGTCTATGAGGGCAATGTCACCGACAGCAAGACTCTGATGCCGCAGATCAAGCAACTGCGCGAAGACTTTGGCATCGAGCAACTGGTGATGGTGGGCGACCGGGGCATGATCTCCAGCAAGGCCATCGCGGAGTTGCGCGAGACCGAGGGCATTGACTGGATCACCGCGCTCAAGAGTGCCTCGATCCGCGTGCTCATCGAGCAAGGGCAGCTACAGTTGGGCTTGTTCGATGATCGCAATCTGATCGAGTTGATCTCACCTGACTATCCGGGGGAGCGACTGGTGGCCTGCCGCAATCCCGAACTGGCGCGCCTTCGCGCCTACAAGCGCGAAGCGTTGCTGTGCGCCACCGAGGGCGACCTGGCAAAGATCAAGATCCAGGTACAGGCCGGCAAACTCAAAGGGCGCGACAAGATCGGCGTGCGGGTGGGCAAGGTCGTCGATCGACACAAAATGGCCAGGCACTTTGAACTGAGCATAGATGAGAACGCGTTCAGCTTCGTACGCAAGCACGAGCACATCGCCGCCGAAGCCGCGTTGGATGGCATCTACATAATCCGCACCTCGGTGAGCGCCGCGCAGATGGATGCGCCCCAGTGCGTGCGCAACTACAAGTCGCTGGCCAATGTCGAGCGCGCGTTCCGTTCACTGAAGACCATCGACCTGAAGGTACGCCCGATCCACCATCGCACCGCCGACCGGGTGCGTGCGCACATCTTCCTTTGCGTGCTCGCCTACTACGTCGAGTGGCACATGCGTGAGGCCTGGCGCGAGTTGATGTTCGCCGACGAAGATCAAGATGCCAAACAGAAACGCGACCCCGTGGCTCCGGCAGTACGCTCCGCAGCAGCTCAGCGCAAAGTGCACACTCACACTCTCGCCAATGGCAGCCCTGCGCACAGCTTTGGCACCCTGATCGAGGATCTAGAGACCATCGTGCGCAACACCTGCCGCTCGCCGAATGCCTCGCCCGATACGCCGACCTTCGAGGTCATCACCACACCAAACACGAAGCAACAACGCGCATTCGATCTGATCGAGCACATCCGATTGTAGGCAGGAACCGGAACCCAGAAATTATTCCAAGTGCCCGTCGTGCAAAGACAAACTCGCTTAGCGGTGGGGGAACTCCGGTTTAGGGTGGCGACAGGCCAGGTCGATTCAGCGTCCCAGCGTCACGATCACGAGCCCGAGCACCAGCAGCGCCATACCGGCAATCTCGAGGCGCGACAATCGTTCCTTGAAGATCTTTCGCGACACGACGGATGCGAACAGGAGTTCCACGAGGCCCAGCGTGCGCACGTGTGCGACCGGCTCGATCGCCATCGCCGTGAACCATCCCGCCGAGGCGGCCGCGCCCATGAAGCCCGCGAAGAGCGACCGTCGCCACGCGCCGAGCACGCGCCCGACCACCGGCGGATCGCGCACCAGAAGCCAGCCGCCGAGCACCACCGTCTGCAGCGTCTGCGCCGAGACCAGCGCGAACGCCGCTGCGACCGGGAAGGGCGTGTCGCCCAGCGCAAGCGCCGCGCCGCGGTAGCCGACGGCGGAGAACGCAAAGAACGCGCCCGAGGCGAGGCCGAGCATTGCAGGGACGGAGGTCCAGCCGGTCAGCATGGTGCTGAACGGTCGTTCGCGATCGGCGGGCGAAAGCAGCAGCACGCCCAGCGTGCCGCAGCCGACCGCAAGCACGGTGGTGACGGTGACCGGGTCGCCGAGCACGATCAGGCCGAAAATCGCGACCTGGATGATCTCGGTCTTCGAATAGGCGACGCCGAGGGTGAAGTTGCGTTCGGCCATGACGCGAAGTAGCAATGCTGTAGCGACGATCTGGCTGATGGCGCCGAACGAGACCCAGGCGATGAAAGCAAGGTTGGCCGTCGGCAGCGCATAGCCGCCGACCCACTGCACGCCGATCAGCCACAGGATTGCGAAGGGCAGCCCGTACAGGAACCGCACGAGCGTCGCGCCCAGCGTTCCGAGTTCGGCAGTGAGGCTCTTCTGTGCCGCATTGCGCAGTGTCTGGGCGAAGGCCGCCCAAACGGTCACCGGGATCCAAAGCCAGTCGGGCGCGATCACCCCTCGCTATCCGGATACCGGCATCAGGCCACGCGGAGCGCTTTGAGCACAGGAAGGCGGACGCGCGCGAAGGCCTCGGCGCCGGAGCGAAGTCGGGTGAGGTGTTCCGCTTCGCCCTCTAACGCCTTCCCGTCCTGCAACAAGCGCTCGTCATTGGCTTTCAGGCAATCCCACGCATGTGCGGCCCACAAGTCCGGCGTCATCTGTCCGCGGGCGAGGGCGCGCAGGAAGAGCATCTCCTGCCGAACCGCGAACACGCCGGCGCCGGTCACGGGCGAGGCCAATGCCGAAACATTGTCCGAGCGGGTGGCCCGCTCCAGGATCAGGGCATTCAGCGCCTTGCATCGCGGTGCCGCGATTTCAACCGCTGACGACGGCTGAACCGGGTGCAGGCTGCCCGCGCCGACGAGCATCACCGCCGCTTGGGCGACCTGGGCCGGCGTGAGCTTCGCGCACTTCGGGTGCTTCGCGGCCTGCTCGAGCGTCTTGGGCGCGTATCCGTCGGAAGCCATGCTTTCGATGAACGGCCGGTAGATCTCCGGATGCAGCGTAGCCTCGCCGGCGGCGACGGTGATCTTCGATGGAACGTGGTCCGGATGCTGGAGTAGCGAGAACGCCATGCCGCGCAAGCGCGCATGACGCTGGGCGGGTGCTACGGTCCGGAGGCCCTTGACGAAAATGTCGCGGCGAAACCTGCGGTTCGTCAGGTAGTCGCGCGCGGTTTCGCGCAGCGCCGGGTCCGACACGCCGGCCAGCAGAGCGCCCGCGCTGGGGAATGAATTCTCGGTGTCCAGGTGGTCGGCCAGCGTCGCCGATGCGGCAAAAACCAGCTTGGCCGCCGACAGCGCCTCGGCGACCTCGGCCGAGGGCATCGGGTGCCAGTCGAGGTTGAAGTACTCATGGGCCACGTAGTGGCGGTTCTGCGCGGCCATCTGCGCGAGAACATCCTTCAGCTTGGGGTACGCCTTGAAGAAAAGCGCGTTCGCATCCGCCATCGCGCGGGCGAATTCAAGCGCCCGGTCGATCCTGGCCGAGAGCGTGCCGCCGGAGCCGGACTTCGCAACGTGCTCCGCCAGCAGGTGCCTGAGCGGCATCTCCGCCGCCCAACCGGGCCAGCAGTTGTAGCTCAGGTAGGCCAGGCCACCGGGGGCAAGCCTGCGGCGCAGGATTTCGACCACGAAATGCCGGTTCCGCGCCGAGATCCACGACCAAGTGCCGTGCATGGCGATGACGTCGAACTCGGGCAGGTCGTCGCGCGCGGCGAACTCCTCCAAAGAGGCATCGATGATCCGCGCGCCCGCGCCCGATGCTGAGGCGAGCTCGCGCGCGTTGGCGGCGTGGACCGGGTTGAAATCGATTCCCCAATACTCTCCCGGGAACGCGGCCGCATGGATATTCAGCGATACGCCCTGGCCGAACGCGAGCTCCAGGTATTTGAGGGGCCGCCCGTCAAGCGGCGACACCACGCCCCGGGAGGCGCATGCAAGGTCCATCAGCCCCGGTGCAAGAGCGGCATGGTGGCTGTGGGTGTAATCGAGTTCCTGCACGTAGCCGTCGGTCCAGTCCATCATCGCTTCGCTCACCACGCTTGCCCAGGGTCAGCGGGCATTCTAACGGCATGCCCGCGCCGGCCGGCTCGCCTCGCTGCAGTTTCGGCATATGGCTTGACAGCGCCGGCCTGCCTGCCAGAATGGATTTCATAGGGGATCGGATGCTCATTGCAAGCGCGGGCCGAGCGGCTGGCGCCAGAGGAGAAGCAAGATGAACAAGGAAATGGCCGAAGTCCTGGTGCGCGTAGGGCCGGACACCCCCATGGGCAAGCTGATGCGCAGGTACTGGGTGCCGATCCTCTCGACCTGGGAGATCCCCGAACCCGACTGCCCGCCGGTGCGCGTCAAGATCCTCGGCGAGAAGCTGCTTGCCTTTCGCGACAGCCTCGGCCGGCCCGGACTGATCGACGAATTCTGCGCCCATCGCGGGGTGTCGCTCTTTTTCGGGCGCAACGAGGAATCCGGCATCCGCTGCTCGTATCACGGGTGGAAATTCGACGTGAACGGCCAGTGCGTCGAACTGCCTTCGGTCCCTGCGCTGGCCCCCAAGATGAGCATCAAAGCCTATCCGTGCATCGAGCGCGGCGGCCTCGTGTGGGCTTACATGGGCCCGCCGGACAAGCAGCCCGAGCCGCCGGAAGTGGAGTGGTGCGGCATACCGGACAGCCATCGCTTCGCATCCAAACGCCTTCAGGAGTGCAGCTGGCTGCAGGCCATGGAAGGCGGCATCGACACCACCCATGCCTCGTGGGTGCACCGCTTCGAACTCGACAAGGATCCGATGCACCGCGAGGCGATGGCCAACAAGTACATCAAGGCCGACCGCAACGCGGTGTTCGATGTCGAGGAGATGCCGCACGGACTGTCTATCTACGGGCGGCGCAACGGCGAGGCCGATTCGTACTACTGGCGCGTGACGCAGTTCCTGTTTCCCTGGTACACGCTGATCCCGCCCTTCGGCCCGCATCCGCTGGGCGGCCACGTGTGGGTGCCGATCGACGACGAGCACTGCTGGGCGTGGAGCATCAATTTCTTTCCGGACAAGCCGCTGTCGGCGGAGGATCGCCGCGACCTCGAGGAAGGCAAGGGCATCCACGTCAAGTACGAGCCGGGCGGCACTTTCCGTCCAGTAGCGAACAAGGACAACGACTACCTGATCGACCGCGCCTCGCAAAAGGAGCGGCGCTCGTTCAGCGGCGTGGAGGGATTCGCGGTGCAGGACGCCTCGCTGCAGGAGAGCATGGGCCCGATCCAGGACCATTCCAAGGAGCATCTCGTCGCCACCGACAAGCCGATCGCGATGGCGCGGCGCATGTTGTTCAACGCAGCGCTCAACCTTTCGCAGGGCATCGAGCCGCCGGCGCTGGATGCGTCGGTCCAACGGGTGCGCGCCGCGGCGGTGCTTCTCGGCCGCGAAGCGAGCGTAGTCGAGTGGGCGAACGAAACGCTCTACGACGAGCTGGCCCAACCGGTGTTTTCGCTGTGAGGTCCTCGATGCGCGGCATGATCGCCATTGCATTGGCCGCCGCCTGTGCGGCGGCGCCGATGCAGGCCCCGGCGCAGGACTGGGCGCCCACCAAGCCGGTGCGCATCATCGTGCCGGTCGTCGGTGGCACCAACGACCTCGTCGCACGCCTCGTGGCCCCCAAGCTGCAGGAGGTGCTCGGCCAGTCGGTGATCGTCGAGAACAAGGGCGGCGCCGGCGGCAACATCGGCACTGACATGGTCGCCAAGGCCGCGCCCGACGGGCACACGATCATGGTCGGGTACAACGGGCCGATCGCAGTCAACGTTTCGCTGTTCGACAAGATGCCCTATGACCCGGTCAAGGACCTGGCGCCGATCACGCTTGCGGTGACCGCGCCGCAGTTCCTCACCGTGCATCCCAGCGTCCCGGCCAATACAGTTGCGGAACTCGTCGCGCTCGCCAAGGCGCGGCCCGGGAAGCTCAGCTATGCCTCGATCGCCGTGGGCAGCGCCTCGCACCTCACGATGGAGATGATGAAGACCGCCGCAGGCCTTGATATCGTCCACATCCCCTACAAGGGCTCGGCGCCTGCGGTGACCGACATTCTTGGCGGCAATGTCCAGGCGGCCTTTTTCGTGCCGGGCAACGTATTGCAGTACGTCAAGTCCGGACAGATACGGCTCCTCGCATCGACCGGGCGCAAGCGTTTCGCGACGACGCCGAACGTGCCGACCATGATCGAATCAGGCTTTGCCGATTTCGAAGCCGTCGCCTGGATCGGCTTCCTCACCACCGGCGGCTCGCCGCGGCCGATCGTCGATCGCTATCACCGCGAACTCGTGAAGATCCTCAATTCGCCGGAGGTGCGCGACAAGCTCCTGGCGGTCGAGTTCGAGATGGTTGCGGGCACGCCCGAGCAGTTCGGCGAATGGATCCGCACCGAGATCCTGCGCTGGGGCAGGGTGATCAAGCAAACCGGCGCCAAAGCGAACTGACCATGGCCGAGAAATCCGATCAGCCCATTCCCCACCCATCGGTCTTCGTCGAGCAGCGGCGCCTTGAACTCATCAAGGGCTATCGCGTGCACGAATCTCGCACGCCGGACAAGCCGGTGCGCGTCGTTACGCCCTCGCAGACCGTGGGGCCGTTCTATCCCGCCGCGCTCATCGGTCCGGGCGAGGATGACCTTGCCTGCAAGACGCCGGGTGGCGCGCGCGCACAAGGCACACCAATCGTGGTCTCCGGCCAGGTGTTCGACGAGGCCGGCAAGCCGGTGCGCGGCGCACTCGTGGAAGTCTGGCAGGCCAACAAGTGGGGCAAGTACGAGCATCCGGTGGACCAGACGCCCGAGCCGGTCGATCCGAATTTCAAGGGTTATGGGCGCATGTTGACCGACGCCGAAGGCCGCTACCGTTTCCGCTCCATCCTGCCGGGTGCGTATCCGAACCCAGGCTACGACAACTGGTACCGGCCGCCACACATCCACTTCTCGGTCTTCGGGGCGGGCGTGATGCAGCGGTTGATCACACAGGTGTATTTCCCCGGCGAAAAACTCAACGACATCGACCCGATCCTGAACGGCATCGAGGACCTGGAGGCGCGCGCCTCGCTGATTGCGCGCGTGCTTCCCGCCGAAAAAGACGGCGCGCTCGCCTACGGATTCGACATCGTCCTGCGCGGCAGCGGCGAGACGCCGTTCTTCGTCGATCCCTGACCCGGCGTGGCCGACGCCATCCGCGATTGCCTCGGCCCGCTCGCGGCGCCTTCGCCGCCCCGCCGAACGCTTCCGGCGGGCTCGTGGGACACGCACTTTCACGCGATGGGCCCGCAGTCCCGCTTCCCGTATTCGCCGACACGCAAGTACACGCCGCCCGATGCGCCGCTCGAGGCGTGCCTGCAGTTGCACGACAAACTCGGGATTGCGCGCGGGCTGGTGGTCCACGCCAACACCCACGGCTTCGACAATTCGGTCGATCTCGACGCGGTCGCGCGCTCGGGCGGGCGCTACCTCGCGGTGGTCCGGCTGGATTCCAATGCGACCGCCGCGGGCTGCGAGAAACTGAACGAACAGGGCGCCCGCGGCGTGCGATTCGCGTTCAACCCGCAGAATACCGGGCACCTCGACCTCGATGCGTTCAATCATGTGCTCGCGTGCATCGAAGGCCTAGGCTGGTTCGTCGAGCTGCATTTCGCCGGCGCGGACCTGCCCGGCCTGAAGGACTGGATCGTGTCGATCCCCGTGGCGGTCGTGATCGACCACATGGGGCGCATCGACCCCTCGCTCGACCTGGCGCAGGCGCCCTTCGGCGCGCTGGTCGAGCTCGCGCGGCGCGAAAATGTCTGGGTCAAGCTGAGCGGCGCGGACCGGCTGACCAAGACCGGCGTGCCCTACGGGGACGTATTTCCTTTTGCGCACCGCCTGATCGAAGTCGCGCCCGACCGCATGCTGTGGGGCAGCGACTGGCCGCACACCGGCGTGTTCGACGCGGCGCGCGTGCCTGATGACGGGAAGCTGGTCGACGCCTTGTTCGAATTCGCGCCCGACGACGCGACGCTGAGGAAGATCCTCGTCGACAATCCGCTTCGCCTGCTCGGCATTTAGGACGCTCCCAATGGACAGACTCAAGGACAAGGTGGCGCTGGTGACCGGCGGCGGCGCAGGCATCGGCGCGGCGACCGGAAGGATCTTCTGCGCCGAGGGCGCCGCGGTGGTGCTCGTCGATGTCGATGGCGAGGCGCTCGAATCGACCGCGCGGTCGATTCGCGAGGAGGTCAAGGGCGCCAAGGTTACTCACTACGCGGCGAATGTGTCGGACGCCGGCGGCGCGGTGCAGGCCGTCGCGCACGGCCTGAAGTCATTCGGCCGCCTCGACCTGCTCGTCAGCAACGCGGCGATGCGCAACTACTCGGCCATGGCCGATGCAACGCCGGAAGAATGGAGGGCGATGCTCGATGTGAACCTGCTCGGTGCGGCGAATTACGCAAAGGCCGCGCTGCCCGAGCTGCGCCGCTCGGGCGCCGGCAGCATCGTCAACGTCTCGTCATGCTATGCGGTGACCGGGCGCAAGGGCATGGGCATCTACGACGCGACCAAAGCGGCGTTGCTCGCTTTCACGCGCACGCTGGCATGCGAAGAGGCGGGCAACGGCGTGCGCGCGAACGCGGTCTGCCCGGGTTCTACGCTCACCGACTTTCACCTCAAGCGCGGCAAGGCCGCCGGCAAGGCGGCGGCGGAGATCAAGGGCGCCCGAAGCGACAACTCGCTCATCGGCCGCTGGGCCTCGCCCGAGGAGGTTGCGTGGCCGATCCTGTGGCTGAGTTCTTCCGAGGCTTCGTTCATCACGGGTGCCACCTTGATGGTCGATGGTGGACTGTCGATCATTTGAGCGGTTTGCACATTTCCATCGGACCAGATCTTCAATGGGTCACCCTTCGCGTCTTTCGGCGCTTCCAGAACCGGGGGCTGTCGCCAAGGCGCTCGATCGCTGCGAGTGCGGCGGCAAGGCTCTTGCGCTCGCGCGCGCGGCTGTGCTTTCGGAACAGGACTGCGGCGGCCTGCGAACCGGGCAGCGCGTCAAACAGGCGCTTCGCATTTGCCAGGTCATTCAGGATGCCGAGGGCCTCTTGCAAGTCGGCCAGTTCGCGCAGGTAGCGCTTGGCCGCCTTGGCGTCCAGCAGCGGGCCGAAATAGTCCGCGAAATAGCGCAGCCGTTTCGCCGCTACGCGCGTCGCGTGGCGTTCCTGGGGCGTGCCGTGCGCAAGGGCGCCCGAGAGGCGCATGAGGTGCTTGTGGCGCCTGCCTACTTCGCGCGCGACGAATTCCCGGAGTGCGGGTTCAGGCGGATTGAAAGGGCAGGGCGAGTCCATCCAGCGTACAAGGTCGGCGAGCAATGCATCCAGGCGTGCGGAGCGCAGCGTTTCGCGCGCGACCTTTCTCGCGTGAACTCGATTGCGGCGCGCAGCGGCAAGCACGCGCGACAGGTCCCTGCCTTCGGCAGTCTCCGCGGCGGCCTGTGCGATCGGCCGGAGGGCATCGATGAAGACATCCCAATCGCGTGCTTCGCCCAGCGCGCCAGCGAGCCACTTGGCTTCCTTTCGCAGCCGGATGGCTTCGGCCTCGGGTGGACGGACCGATCGCAGGGCCGAGCGCAGGCGGCGCAGCGCGATGCGCGCCTGGTGCAGGAACTCGCCCGGACGCGGGCCCTCGATGCCCGGCACGTTCGAGGTGAAGTGCCCGATGCAATTGCGTGCGATGAGGCGCAGCGCGTCTCCCGGCCTCAGGTCGGGATGCAACGCGACAGCGGCGCCTTTCGTGGGCCGCAGCGGTTTTGCGTGCACGGACCGGGACTCGCTCATGGAACCGAGCTTACTACGTGACATACTTGCCCAATGGGCGTCGATGCGATTTCCTCCCTGCTGCGAACGGCGGCCGCAGTTCCCGAATGCGCAAGCGTGGCCGAGTGGTGGCCGCGCTGGCGCGCCCTCACCGCTTCGACGGCGCAACCCTTCGAGCGCGCAATCCTCGGCGGGGCGCAGGCCGACCGGCTCGGCTGGGCTTTCGCGTCGGGCTACCAGGCCGCCCTGCGTGTGCTCGACCCGACGCTGCCCGATGAGGCGATCGCCGCGCTCTGCGTCACCGAGGCCGACGGCAATTTTCCCCGTGCGATCCGCACGACCTTGACGCCCGAGGGCGGCGGTTTCGTCGTCAGCGGTGAAAAATGCTGGACCACGCTGGGTCCGGGCGGCGGCGTGTTTCTCGTGATCGCGCGCGAGTCCGGGTGCGATGAGGCGCGGCCTTCGCTCAAGGCGGTGCGAATCGCTTCGGGCACCCCGGGCCTGGTCATCGAATCGATGCCGCCGACCTCCTTCGTGCCGGAGGTGCCGCATGCGCGAGTCAGGCTCGACAACGTGCGGGTAGCGGCTTCGGCCTTGCTCGCGGGCGACGCGTACCTGGAGTACGTCAAGCCGTTCCGCACGATCGAGGACATCCATGTGCACGCGGCGTCGATAGCGTACCTCGCGGCCGAAGCGCGCCGGCGCAGATGGCCGCAGGAGTGGAGCGGACGCGCCATGTTGCTGCTGCATGCGCTTTCCGGCATGGCGCGGCTCGATCCCCTGGCGTCCGAAACCCATGTCGCCCTTTCTTCGGCGCTCGCGCTCGGCGAAGCGCTGGTCGCCGAGGCCGATGGCCATTGGGTGAAGGCCGGCGACGATCCCGCCGCCGCGCGCTGGGCGCGGGACAGGAAGCTCTTTGGCGTCGCCGGCAAGGCACGCGTCCAGCGGCTGGCCGCGGCCTGGGTGCGCCTGGACACGGGCTCCTGAAAGGCCTGAATTCGAAGGAGTTTTTCAGGAAGTCCGCGCCGCTATTGGCTCACAGGCGAGTTTTGTTCTGTTCCCGGTACATTAACGGAAGGCAGCGCAATCGAATCGTGCGACTCGGGATGGGCGAACTCTTGAGCTGATCGCGACAACCCTTCAGACGAACCCCCGGTTACGCGATGTCGTTGACCGACATGGCCTGCAATCCAGCGGACAGCGGATAGCTGTGCGGCGCGCGGCAGATCACGGCAGCGCCGGCTATTCGTTTTTGGCCGACGATCTCGCGTACAAAAGTCAGATTGGTCGCGTCGCCGGCCGCCGGGAGTTCGGTCCACTTTGCTTCGAGCAATTCCAGACGCCCGCCAAGGTCGACGACGAAATCGACCTCGCGAGTTCGGTCGCGCCAGAAAAACAGGCTTCCGGCGCGGCCGGCGCGCCGCTCGCGATGGCGCAACTGGGCGAAGACAAACGTTTCCCAGACCGCGCCCACCGACGGCGACTGACGCAGGTCGGTCTCCGAGCGGATGTTCAGCAGGGCGCAAAGCAGGCCGGTATCGGCGAGAAACAACTTGGGGCTCTTGACGATGGATTTGGTGCGGTTGGAGAACCAGGGCTCGAGGAGCACCACCTGCCCGGAGGCTTCGAGCATCGACAGCCACTGGTTGGCGGTGGAGGGCGCGATGCCGATATCTCGGGCGAGGTCTGCCTTGTTGAGCAGATTGGCCGAGCGCAGGGCGCAAGCGCGCAGAAACCGCTCGAAGTCGCGCAGGCTGCCAACTTGGGCAAGGGAGCGCACGTCGCGTTCCAGGTAGGTGGCCAGATACGAGTTGTAGTAGGCGACGAAGTCGATCTCCTGGTTGGCGTGCAGTTCCGCAAACCCCCCGCGCACGACGGCGGTCTCCAGGCCGATCTCAGGCAGTGCCCGGCGAATCTCCGCAAGTGAAAGGGTTTCCAACTCGACAATGTCGGCACGGCCGGCAAGCGACTCCGAAACGCCTTTCATCAAAGTGAACTTTTGCGAGCCGGTCAGCAGGTATTGTCCATTGCGCTGACGGCGTGCATCCACCGCCGCCTTGATGTGGCGAAACAATCCTGGGGCGTATTGCACTTCGTCGATGATGGCCGGCGCAGGGTGGCGGTGCAGAAAAGCCGCCGGATCCTGCTCGGCCTGCGCGGCCTCGCTCGGCAAATCGAGCGAAACGAATCCATGCGCGGGGAAAAGCCGCCGCAAGGTTGAGGTCTTCCCGGTCTGGCGAGCGCCGGTCAATACCACCGCGGGGCGGGTCCGGGCGGCACGCAGCAATCGAGGCTCGATGTCCCGAGAAATCCACATCTGGTAAATATACGATTAGATCGTATATTTAGCAAACCCATCAACTCACACGTCCGCGCCTGCTTGGCATGGGGCGGCTCGCACCTCGCTTTTGAACTCGGGCTCGCGTGAATATTGGCTCACGAGGGAATTTTGCATCGCGACCATCCTGCGGGCGCGCGGGCGCGGCTAGTCGAGCTTTGCACCCGAAGCGGTCACCGCCTCGCGCCACTTTTCCGTATCGCGGCGGATGAATTCGCCGAACTGCTGCGGCGTTCCGCCGACGATCTCCAGCCCCTGGGAGGCAAACCGCTCGCGCAGTGCCGGATCGGCGAGCACCTTGCCGATCTCCGCGTTCAGGCGCGCGATGACCGGCGCCGGCGTGCCCGCTGCGACCATGATGCCCTGCCAGCCGACCGCGCTGTAGTCCTTGAACCGGGCTTCGGCCATCGTGGGCACGTCCGGCGCCGCTGAGGAACGTGTGGTCCCGGTAATCGCCAGCGCTTTGATGCGCCCGCTCTTCACATGCGGCAGCGCCGTGAGCAGGTCGTTCGAGAGCACCTGGACCTCCTTGGCCACCAGCGCCTGCAGCGCGGCTGCAGCCCCCTTGTACGGGATGTGCACCAGGTTGATCCCGCCATGCAACTTGAACAGTTCGATTGCAAGGTGCGGGAACGTGCCGTTTCCGGGCGACGAATAGTTGAGCTTGCCCGGGCTCGCCTTGGCCAGCCGCACGAGGTCGGCGATGCTGTTCGCGGGCACTTCTTCCGCCACAAGGATGAAGTTGGGGATGAAGACCATGTTGATCACCGGCGCGAAGGCTTTGGCGGTGTCGTAGGGCAGCGTCTTGTACAGGCTCGGGTTGATCGCAAGGCTGGTGTTCGCGTAGAGCAGCAGGTGGCCGTCGGCCGGTCCCTTGGCGACGATGTCGGCGCCGAGCGAGCCGCCGGCGCCGGGCCGGTTCTCGACGATGAGGGACTGGCCGAGGGTTACGGTCAGCTTGTCTGCGATCAGGCGCGCAAGGATGTCGGCCGAGCCGCTGGGCGGGAAGGGCACGATGAAGCGCACCGGTTTCGACGGGTAGTCCTGGGCGAGCGCGCACGAGAAAGCGAACAGTGACGTGAGAAAAAGCGGCGCGGCAAAGCGCGCGGCAAACTTGGCGAACATCGGTCCTCCTCCCATTTTCAGGCCAGCGCGCCATCGACGGCGATCGTCTGGCCAGTCACCCAGCTTGCCGCATCGCTGGCCAGAAACAAAGCCACGTTCGCAACTTCCTCCGGCGTGCCCATGCGCCCGAACGGGCAGCGCGCGAGCACGTGCTGGTAGATCTCCGGTTTCTCGCGCCGGTTCACGTCCCAGGTGCCGCCTTTGAAATAGATCGGCCCGGGCGCGACGCAATTGACCCGGATCTTCTTCGCCGCGAGTTGTGCGGCCTGCGTCTTCGTGTACTGGATGATCGCCGCCTTGATCGCGCCGTACGGCGGAGTGCGCACGCTGGGGCGCAACCCGGCGAGCGCCGCGATGTGCACGATGGCACCGCCGCGCTTTTCGAGGAAAGGCAGCGACGCGTAGGACGCGCGCACCGGCGCCATGAGGTCCACGCCGATGCTCGCGGCCCAGCCGGCTTCGTCGTCCGAGCGGCCGAAGGCCGAGGCGTTGTTGACGAGGATGTCGATGCCGCCGAGCGCGGAGGCCGCCGCATCGATATAGGCCTTGATCGCGTCGCCGTCGGCGAGGTCGCAGGCGGCGGAATGCACCGTCCCAACCGATCCCGCGCGCAGATCCTGCTCGGCGGCACGCAGCGCCTCGGCTCCGCGCGCGCAGATCGACACGTTCGCGCCGGCCGCGGAAAACGCGAGCGCGATCGAGCGCCCGATGCCCCGGCTGCCTCCGGCAACCACCACGTTCATGCCCTTGAAATCGATGTTCATGAGTTCCTGTCCCCTTTTGGTTCGTCATCCGTCGATGCCGCTTCGAGCGGCAGCATCTCCACGTCCTTGATGATGCGCACGCCGATCGATGCGGCCCGGTTGCGTATGCTGATTTCCTCATGCGGGAACGTGCTGAGATCGATGCCCGCGCGCTCCGCGACGCGATCCGAGACGATCAGTTCGCAGGCGAATTCCTTGGTGCAGTCCTGCAGGCGGCTGGCGGTGTTGACGGTGTCGCCCACGGCAGTCAGGTAGGTCGCCAGGCCCCGGCCCATGTGGCCGACGACCGCCGGCCCGCAATGCACGCCGATGCCGATTCGCAAAGGGGCGGGCAGCGCTTCATGCAGGTCGGCGCTCAATTCGCCGATCGCACGGTGCATCGCACGGGCTGCGGCGATTGCGTCGCGGGCGCCGGCTTCGGGTCCGCTGTCCACGCCGAAGAGCGCCATCACGCCGTCGCCGATGAACTGGTTCGGGATCCCGCCGGCCGATTCGATCGCGCCGCCGACCGCCTCGAAATAGCGGTTGAGCAGGAACACCACGTCGTACGGCAGGCGCTTTTCCGACAGCTTGGTGAAGCCGCGCAGGTCGGCGAACAGCACGCACACCTCCCTTTCCCTCCCGGCCATGATGCCCGGGTGGCCGAGGGACTCGACCGGCTCGACGCTCGGCGGGATCAGCAGCATGACGGCGAGGTCGTGGATCGGTCTCAGCTGGCAGGCAAGGCGCACTTCAGGCGCTGCGTTGAGCCGCGAAAGCACGCGGGCTTCGACGGTCCCCGGCGGTGGCAACGGTCCCGACCCTGAGAGGACCCGTACGCGGCAGGTCGAGCAGCGGCCCCGTCCCCCGCAGACCGACGCGTGCGCAATGCGCCCCTGCCTGCTGGCCTCGAGGACCGAGAAGCCGACCGGCACGCTCACGGTGCGCGCGCCTGGATACGTGATGCGCACTGAATGGCCGCGCTCGATGACCTGGCGCGCGGCGCGCGCGGCGAGCGTGACGCCGAGGAGCACGGCGAGCGCAAGTTCGATCATTCCCCCGGTGTGCTTGAGGGCGGCGCTCGCCATCATGTCGGGCGCCCGCGCATCGACGAATGTCTCGCGGATCCACATCGGGTCGACGGCGAGAGTGGCCACGAAGCGGCCGGCCTGCGAGAACCCGAGCAACGCCAGCACCGGCAGCAGCACCACGATGGTGTAGAGCACCATGCGCACGCGCGCACACCACGGCTGCATCCTGAGCCAGTAGTGAATGCCCATGCAACCGTGGATCCAGGCCACCAGCATGAGGAGGGTCTGCCAGACGGCCAGCTGCGGCTTGAGCACCCAGAAAACCAGCACCAGCGCGGTGTACGAATCCTCGAAGCCGTACTGTTCGTTCGCCACTCGCGTGCCGACGATGTGATCGACCAGCAGCAGCGGGATGGTCACGCCGAGCGCGATCTGCAGGGCCTCCCAGAACGGCATGCGGAACTGGCGGCGCAGGTAGATCGACCAGGCGGCCAGCGCGATATGCACGAGGATCGCGACAAGCAGCAGAGTGGTGCCGACTGGATTGCGCCACAGCGCGAGGAAAGCCCAGCGGCCGGCCTCCATCGCGGCAAGCGAAATGAGGCCGAGCGCGTGGTTGACGAGGTGCGTGGCGACGAATACGAACAGGACGACGCCCGAGGCGATCCGCGCGCGGCGCGCGGCGCGCGTCCCTCGAGGGCCGGCGCGGGCCCCTCAATGCGGGAGCGGCCGCGCTCAAGGCTGCATTCGCGCGAGCTTTTCGAGCGCTTCGCCCGTCACCCGGAAAAGCCGCCAGTCCTCCATGCGCACCGCGCCCAGGCTCTCGTAGAAACGGATCGACGGCTCGTTCCAGTCGAGCACCATCCATTCGAGGCGCCCGCAGCCGCGCTCGTGTGCGATGCGCGCAAGCGCAAGCAACAACGCCTTGCCGTATCCCTTGCCGCGGTGCGCCGGCTGGACATACAAGTCTTCCAGGTAAAGGCCCTTGCGGCCGAGGAAGGTGGAGAAGTTGTGGAAGTAGAGCGCCATGCCCACCGCGGCGCCGCCGGCGAGGCAGACGAGCGCTTCTGCACGGCTGTCCTTGTCGAACAACTCGCGCGCGAGCATCCCTTCGTCGAGGACCACGAGGTGGGTGAGCTTTTCGTACTCGGCCAGCTCGCGGATCAGCCCGACCAGGGCCGGGAGATCTTCGTGTGTGGCGGGTCTGAGTTCGGGTTCCGGGTGCATGGAGAGTGCAATCCTAAAGGTTTCGCGACAGGGTATATTCCAAGGGATGCGCATCGTTCGCACCGCCGACTGCATTTCGATCCCGTGGAAGAACGGACTGGGCGCATCGAGCGTCATCGCTTCCGACCCGCCGGGTGCGGGCTACGACAAGGTGAACTGGCAGGTCGGGAGCACCGAATTCGGCATCGACTGCCCGTTTTCCAGCCTGCCCGGCATGGACCGGCAATTCATGCTGCTTTCGGGGGGCGGCGTCGAACTGCACTGCATCGACGTGATCTCCGGCGTCGACATCCGCCAGCCCCTCAATGCGCCTTTCGTGCCGTTCGCGTTTCGCGGCGACTGGCAGACCACCTGCCGCATGCTCGGAGAGCCTGTCCAGGTGTTCAACGTGATGACACGGCGCGCGAAGGCGGCCGCGAAGATCTCGCTGCCGCGCTGGGGCGGGTCGCTCTATTGCGCGCAACGCGCGGGAGAAACGGTGCTGGCCGTGCTGCTCGCGGGCTCGGTGCAGGTCCCGGGCGAGACTTCGCCCTTGGGGCTGCTCGAGGCCGTGCTGCTCGATTCGCCGCGCGGAGAGAGCTGCGAGATCCTCGCCAGCGGCGCGCAGGCGAGGATGGCGATCGTGCGCATCGCGCCCTCCGCGCAAGTCTAGACGCCGGGTTATCAGTCGATCAACTTGCGCATGACGTGGCGGCGGTTCTTCGTGAACGGGCGCACGTGCGTCGGCCAGCGGCCGGAGTCCACCGCCTTGGCCCAGCCCTCGCCGACCAGCACGTCGGGGCTCTCGAGCTCGTACACGGCCATGTAGGTGGGTTCATTTTCCATAACGATGGTCTTCTTCTCGCCGCCGATGATCATCGTGAGCGGCTCCATCTTGTAGCGCTTTGCCGAGACGATCCCGGGCACCTTGAGGATCAACGGGATGTGCTCGGTGTCGTAGACCTCATTGAAGATCGCTTCCTTGTCGGCGTCGACGTCCATGCTGACGGTGAAAATGTAGTTTGCTTTGCCGGCCATTGCGAAAGTCCTTTGGTGGGGAGGTGGGAACGGCCCGATCTTAGCAGCCCGAGAATCGCGGCCACGCCGCTTCGACGCGCGGCGTCCCGTCGAGGACGCGGTAACTTTCGTACTGCGCAGCCGTGGCGCACGCGTGATTGGGGAGCACGCGCAGCCGCGTGCCGACCGGGATGTCCGGCAGCCGCGCCGCGTCGCCGCTGCGGTGGCCGATGATGCCGTGCTCCTGGCTTGCGTCCACGACGATCAGGCCCTCTATGGGCCGACCCTCTTCGTCGCAGACCAGGCCGTAACCCTGGTCCACCGGTTGCTTCGCGGTGCCGCGGTCGCGCGACATCGCCATCCAACCGGCATCGGTGAGGATCCAGCCTTGCTCGCGCTGGTGGCCGATCACGGTGCTCAGGACAGACAGCGCGATGTCCTCGACCTTGCAGACGTCGATACCCGCCATGACGAGGTCGAAAAAGACGAATACCCCGGCGCGCACTTCGGTCACGCCGGTGAGGTCGTCGGCATAGGTTGCGGTGGGCGTGGAGCCGACGCTGACAATCGAAGCGTCGAACCCGGCGTCGCGCAGTTGCCTTGCTGCCGTCACCACTGCGTCCCGTTCGCGTCCGGCCACGGCGCGGATCGCCTCGATGCTGCGGCAGTTGTACGAGTCGCCGGCGTGCGTCATTACGCCGGCAACCGGCGCGCGGCTTGCGGCAAGCACCCGCGCGATTTCGACAATCCGTGGATCTCCGGGCTTGAGGCCCGCGCGATGCCCGTCGCAGTCGATTTCGACCAGCACGCGCATCGGTGGGTCGCCCGGTTTGAAGGCCGCAACGAGCGCCGCGGCAGACTCGACGCTGTCGAGCACGAGGGTCAGGCTCACGCCGCCCTTCGCCAGTGCGAGCGCGCGGGCGAGCTTGGCTGGCGCGAAGGCCACGCCGTAGAGGATGTCGCGATAGCCGTGCTGCGCGAATTCTTCGGCTTCCTTCAACGTGGAGACCGTGATCGGTGCCGGCGAATCGCCGAGCACGAGCCGGGTGACCTCGAGGGACTTGGCCGTTTTTACATGCAGGCGCAGTTTCGAGCCGAGCGATTCGATGTGCGAGCGCAGCCGCACTGCATTGGCTTTGACTTTGCCGCGCTCGAGGAGCAGTGCGGGGGTGTCGAGTTCGGCGAGGGTGGGGTTCGGTGTCATCGCGGCCTCAATCGACCAATGCAGCAATGGCATTGAGTTTGCCCGAGCGCTGCGCGACCTGCGTGCCGGGTCGGGTTTGTAGACGCTTCCTGCGCTGGGCGCGCGTCGAAGAACAGCACGTGCGCGAAGTTCCAGGCCTTGTTGACGATCTGCTGGGTGGCGTTGTTCATTCGAGGTTCCGGGTCAGTCTTCCAGTTCGCGCAGGATCAGATTACGCGAATCGCTCAATGCGTCCGGCAGTTTTGCAAGTTCGACCTTGAGGCGCTTGCCCCAGGTCGCGGTGAGTTTCTTCAATGCCTCGACGGCGAGTATCAGGTCGCCTTTGCGGTCCTCTTGCAGCGCCGCGAGAAGCTCGCCAGCCTGCTGCCTGTCCTTGACCGCCTTGGTCTGTTCGAATGCCATCCTGCGCCCGCTGATCAGCAGCTTGTGCAGCGCGAACCGCGCCGGATCGGGGACATTGACCAGCGTTGCCCCGCCGTTGATGAGCGGAATGGCCATCGTGCCCTCGAGCACGTAGCCGAGCAATTCCAGTGGTTTCGCCGCAGCCTTCAGCCGGGGAATCGGGATCGGCTTGCCGGTGCGCGCGCCCTGTGCGGGCGTGAGCAGGTCCACGCGTAACGCCTGGCCGCGCACCGAGAACGAGGTTTCCGGTGATTTCAGGCTGAGGCCCGGAACCGGGAGGAAACCCATGTTCAGCGCGACGAGTGCCTTGGGCAGGTCGGCCTCCGATTGCGGGACCGCGACTTCCAGGATGCGGGTTGCGGCCACGTCGATATCCTGCGTGCGCAGTCCCGATTCCCACCGGACGCCGAGCAGGTTCCCCAGCGCGATGAAGGCTTGCGTGCCCACGAGCACCGCGCCGACGCGGAACACGCCGGCGCTCGCGAGGCCCGCGATCACGCGTGCGGAGGGCGTGTCCGTGACCATTGCACCGCCCTGCCTGAGCATCGCGCACAGGCGCTCGATCTGCCTTGCCGACGCTTCCGCTTCCTGCCTTCCCGCAGAGTAGGCCTTCATGATGTCGCGGGTTTCTTTGTTGTCCGGGCCGATGAAGTATTCCTTTTGACCCGCAGCGCCTTCGCTGGTCTTGAAGTACCAGTAGTCGCCGGCGCGGACTTGCTTCTTTGCAAACGATCCGGTGAGGGAGGCGAAGGTGCGTGCCGCTTCCAGCGCGCGCAGTCGCTCGGAGAGTTCGGCGAAGAGCGTTTGCGTCTCGGCGGGCTGGTGGGACATGCCGGGATTATACCTAAAGTCGGATTAGTTTAGGTATAACAAAAGGGCGAATTTTCATAGGGAAATGGCTGGAGAGCCTCGCGGATGCTGGGTCTCCGGGCAGTTGGAGCTCAGAAAAGCATGATGCGTGGCTTGTCGTGTACGCCCGCGACACGTTCGAGGGGCAATTCCCTCCACTGCTCTGGGGTAGTGGTCACCCGAACCACCTCACGATCTCAAACCGCTTCCCGCCCTTCAACCGATACACCCCAAATCCCGCATATCCACGGTGAGAATTCCCCTGCATCCGATCTTGTCTGCGAGCCAAACGATCGCAGCATCTGTGAAATCGGGATCGAGGGATGCGTAGTGCGCCAAGATCGGTCCTATGTCCTCATAAGCCTGGGGAGGCAATTCGGCAATCCGGGCCTGTCCCTTTCCCAGCCAATCAAGCAGGGAAACTTTGACAGCCGTGGATAGGAAAAATGACGCCTCGACCACCACGGGTGCGGGAACGACGATGTCTCCTTTGTAACCCGCAAGAAACGACTTTGCCACCGAGTGCCGCGGATCGCGCCGAATCCCCAATGCAACGAGAAATCCGGTGTCTGCGAGGACAGCCGGCATCAGCGGCCCTTGCGAAAGCGCGCTCGCAACGCCGCCTTGATGGTCCCGGACACGTCCGACCCGTCGCCCTCTTCGCCCTCGTCGCCCCCGATAAATGGGTGGTCGATGCCGGCGGCATCCGGGGCTTTCAGCAGTTCCTCGAGTGCGCGCTTGACCGCCTCGCTCTTGCTGACGCCGTGGGTGGCGCAGTACTCGGCGAGGTCCTGCTAAACGCGATTTGGAAGCCGTACGGTAAGAGTCATGGCTGGTCCAAATGTAATACGATACAGGTCGAACTGTATTACAACCGTCGCTATGCCGCGAGCCTTTCATTCATGGCGCGGCGTTTCTGCCATAGGGGCATCAGGGCCAGTCGATCTCCGAAGGCGACGTCACCTGGAATCTCCCCAGCTTCGCTACTCGGCGTGCCAGTACGAGCAGCGCCTTGTCCTTGGTAACCAGGTGCGCGGCACCTGCGGCCCACGCGAGGTCGAGGAACTTCTGGTCGTCGGCGTCCCGGCAGCGTGGGAGGTACGGGTGGGCCGGCGGGGATTCGGCGAGTTCGATGCGGCTCTCGTACCAGGCGAACGCCGCCTCCCGGTCCTGGGTGTCGAGCTTGAAGGCCGGGTAGGCCAGCACGCGGCGCAACTCGGCGAGGCCCTGGGGGCAGGCGAGCGGTATTACGCGTCCGGTTTCGATTGCGTCGCGCAGCGCCGCGGTGCCCGTGTCGAGGAACACGACCAGGTCGAGCACCACGTTGGTGTCGATGACGAGGCGCACCGAGCCGTCGGTTCGCGTCAGGGAAAAATGGGGTCAGGAAAAATGGGGCCAGGTTCGATTTTCGGCGACGACCTCAAATACTCAACCACCCGTCACGAAAATCGAGCCTGGCCCCATTTTTACGACTCTGACACCATATTTAGCCGCGCCCGACGAACGGCATCTTGGTCGCCATGATGGTCATGAACTGAACGTTTGCATCCAATGGCAGGCCAGCCATGTAGGCCACCGCGCTGCCGACGTGCGCCACGTCCATGCGCGGCTCGATCATCGTGGTGCCGTTGGCTTGTGGGACGCCATTCTTCATGCGCTCGGTCATCTCGGTGGCTGCGTTGCCGATGTCGATCTGGCTGCAGCCGATGTCGTACTTGCGGCAATCGAGCGACGTCGACTTGGTGAGGCCGGTGACCGCGTGCTTGGTCGCGGTGTAAGGCGAGGAGAACGGCCGCGGCGCATGCGCCGAAATCGAACCGTTGTTGATGATGCGCCCGCCCATCGGCGACTGCGCCTTCATGATGCGGATCGCTTCCTGCGTGCAGAGGAACATCGCGGTGAGGTTGATGTTCACCACGTTCTGCCACTGCTCGAGCGTGAGGTCTTCCATCGGGATGGCGGGTGCGCCCATGCCGGCGTTGTTGAAGAGCACATCCAGCCGCCCCCACTTGGCCTTGGTGGCGGCGAACACAGGCGGAATGTTTTCCGGCTTGGCAAGGTCCGCAGGCAGGCACAGCGTGCGATCCGCGGCGCCGGAGTCAGCGGCGGTCTTCTCCAGCAGTTCCTTCCTGCGGCCGACGAGGGCCACGTTGTAACCCTCCTTAAGCAGCGCGAGGGCCGCGGACTTGCCGATGCCGGTGCCGGCGCCGGTAACTATTGCGACTTTGGTTGCCATGACTCGCTCCTTGGTTATTCGACTCGCGCGCCGGAGTCGCGCACCACGCGCTCCCATATCGGCGCTTCCGCCTTGAGTTCGGCCTCGAAAGCTTCGGGCGAAACCGAAGGCGTCGAGTCCATGCCCTGCGCTGCGATCTTCTCCCTGACTTCGGCGCGGGACAGGCCTTTGACCGCGGCGGCGTGCAATTGCTTGAGGATCGCAGGCGGCGTGCCGGCCGGCGCATACAGGCCGAACGAGAAAGTGTGGTCATAGCCGTTCAGGCCCGCTTCGCTTGCACCGGGAATGCCGGGGATCGATGGCGAAGCGTTCTTCGCTGTGATCGCAAGCGCGCGCATGCGTCCGGCGCGGATGAAGCCCATGACGGTCGGCGGCGTGGCGAACATCACGTCCGTGTCCCCGGCGATGATCGACTGCGCCGCTGGACCGCCGCCCTTGAACTGCACGGTGGTGAACTGCACGCCCGCCACCGACATGAAATCCACGCCGGCCAGGTGCGGCGAGGAGCCGTTGCCGGCGTTGGCGTTGAAGAGTTTGCCCGGGTTGGCCTTGGCGAACGCGATCAACTCGCGCAGGCTCTTGATCGGGAGGTCGTTCTTCACGAGTACCACCAGCGGCCCGGTCGCCACGCGCGTGATCGCGGCGAAGTCCTTGTCGGGGTCGTAGCCCAGCTTCTTATAGAGGGCCTTGTTGATCGTGTGATGGGTGGAATTGAAGATCGTGTAGCCGTCGGGGGGCGATTTCGCCACGGCTTCGGAGGCGATCGTCGCGCCCGCGCCCGGACGATTCTCGGCGACCACCGCGACACCAAGTGCCTTGGTCATTTCTTCGGCCAGCAGTCGCGTGAGGAAGTCCGCCGAGCCGCCGGGCGGATAGCCCGTAATCAACCTGATGGGCTTGGCCGGAAACGACTGTGCAGCAGCACTCGCGGACAGCACGAGCGCGGCCAGCAACCCGATAACGCGTGACACCATGATTGCCTCCTTGAGTTGTGCGCTCTTCGGCGCGCGCACTTACCTGCCGACGAAATTCGGCGTGCGCTTTTCCATGAACGCCTTGCGGCCTTCCTTGTGGTCTTCGCTTGCAAAGCAGGTCTGCACCATCTTGATGGCGGTCTCCATGTCGCGGTCGGCGGCGTCCTTGAGCCCCTGCACGACGGCGAATTTGGCCGCGGCCACGGTCAGCGGCGCGTTCTCCGCGATCATCTTCACGTACTCGGCGACTTTCGCGTCAAGGTCACCAACCGGGTGCACCTGGCTCACGAAGCCCATACGATGCGCTTCCTGCGCGTCGAACTTGCGCGCCGAGACGAAGATGTCCAGCGTGTTGGCCGCGCCGAGCACGTTCATGAAGCGCTTGACTCCGCTCGGGCTGTAACCGAGGCCCAAACGCGCTGCCGGCATCCGGAAGATCGTGTTGTCCGAGGCGATACGGATGTCGCATGCGGCCGCAAAGCCCAGGCCGCCGCCGATGCAGATGCCGCGGAGGCGCGCGACCACCGGTTTGGAGCAGATGATCGGCGCGAGATAGGCCGCCTCGACGGCCTTGTTGTAATCGGCCTGCGCCTCGGCGGTGCCGCGCAATTTCTCGAACTGAGAGATATCGGCGCCGGAGATGAACGCCTTGTCGCCGTCGCCGGCGACGACGATCACGCGCACCGACGGGTCCGCATCGAGCTCGGCCAGCGTCTTTGGCACTGCGGCCCACATGTCGAACGTCATCGCGTTCATTTTCGGCGGGTTCGAGAACAGCACGGTGGCGACCGCGCCCTCGCGCTTGGTGATCAGTTCGGCCATCAGATGATTCCTTTCGATTTGAATTGTTCGATCTCGGCGGCCGTGTAGCCGGCTTCGGCCAGCACCTCGTCCTTGTGCGCGCCGCGCTCAGGCGACGCAGTTGCGATCGTGGCCGGTGTGCGCGAGAGCTTCACGGCCTGCGCCAGCAGGTGGAGCGTGCCGAGCTTGGGATGCTCGACAGGCGTTGCGATGCCCAGGTGCTTGACCTGCGGGTCAGCGAACACCTGGTCCATCGTGTAGATCGGGCCGCACGGCACGCCCGCTTCGTTCAGGATCTCGACCCACTCGGCGCTGGTCCTGGTGACGAGGATCTTGTCGATCTCCTCGTTGAGCGTTTTCCGGTTCTTCGCCCGGCTCGGCGCGTCCTTGTAGAGCGGGTTCTCGAGCAGGTCGGGGCGCTTCACCGTTTCGCACAGGCGAGTCCAGATCGCCTTACCAGCGGCGGCGACGTTCATGTAGCCATCCGACGTGGTGTAGGCGGAGGTCGGCATGCTCGTGGGGTGGTCGTTGCCGACCTGCTCGGCGACTTCCTTGGACATCGTGTAGCGCGCGGCCTGGAAGTCGAGCTGCTGGATGCCGGCGTGAAGCAGGTTCGACTGCACCCACTGGCCTTCGCCCGAAGTTTCCCTTTCGAGCAGCGCGGTCATGATGCCGAGCGCCGCCATCAGCCCGCCGGTGACGTCGCACACCGCCGCGCCGACACGCATCGGCCCTTTGCCCGGCGCGCCGGTGACCGACATGATGCCCGACAGGCCCTGGGCGATCTGGTCGAAACCGGGGCGCTTGACGTAAGGGCCGTCCTGCCCGAAGCCCGAAATGCTCGCGAGGATGATCCGCTGGTTGACCTTCTTCAGCGATTCGTAGTCGATGCCGAGCCGGAATTTCACGTCCGGCCGATAATTCTCGACCACCACGTCGGCGGTCTCGGCGAGTTTCATGAAGATCGCCTTGCCCTCCGGCGCCTTCAGATTGAGCGTAATAGAGCGCTTGTTGCGGTGCAGGTTCTGGAAGTCCGGGCCGTCGCGCGCGCCGCCCATGTCCTCGAGCTCGGTGTTCTCGATCTTGATGACGTCGGCGCCGAAGTCGGCGAATTGCTTCACGCAGGTGGGACCCGCGCGTACGCGCGTGAGGTCGAGGACGCGCAGGCGCGAAAGGGCGGGGGAGGCTGTGATCCGGGGCATGTCGGCGGGGGTTGCCGGTGAAAATGGGGAAGCGAAGGTTAGCCTATCGCCGTCCGGCTGGCGACCCCGGGGAGGTGCGCCACGGCAATGCTTTCGCTATTCAGGCGGCGAGCTTCAAGCGCAGGCTCTTGCCGAGGGCGGTGGCGGCTTTGCTGATCGTGGAGAGCGTGATCGAAGGATCGTTGGCGTCCAGCAACCGGCGGATAACCGCTCGGCTGGTGTGCATGCGGCGCGCCATTTCGGCTTGGCTGATATCCGCCTTGGTCATCGCCTGCTGAAACTCCCAGGCCAGCACGCGCTTGATGGCCAGAGCGGTGGATTCTTCCAGCCGCCCCTCTTCGCGGAGGAAATCCTCGAAATCGCTGCCGACATGAGGATTCGATTTCTTGCGTGTCATGTTCACTCCTTTGCAGGCATCAAAAGTTTCCTGCGCCGCTTCGCCGTTTCCAGGTCGTGCGCCGGAGTTTTGTGGCTCTTCTTGATTCGTCGCCGATTGCCTTGCGGTCTTCGTCGGACAGCCCCTTCAGCCAATCCCTGACCGGTTCCCTGCCTTCCGCCGCCTGGAAGAAGCTCACCGGGCGTTTCGGCTTGGACATCGGCTTAGTGTATCAAAATAAATACATATCGGGGCGCCGTTCGAGGTGAACTCGACGAATCCGGCTCACCTCAATTCCGGATAGCTTCCATTCTGGCTCGCACTGTAGCCAGGTGAGGGTGCAGCTTGAGGGCGGAATGGAAAGCGAGCGCCGCGCCTTCGCTGTCGGAGCGCGCAAGCAGGATCTCGCCCACCGAGGCCAGCGCGCCGAAATGGCGCGGCTCGATCTCCAGCGCCCGGTGCAGGTTGCTTACGCTTTCGTCATCCGCGCCGAGCAGGTAGTGCAGCGTGCCGAGCTTGTGCCAGGCCTCGGCGTAGGTCGGGCAGGCGCGGATCAGGCGCATGAGGCGGGTTTCGGCGATGTCGTATCGGCGTGCCGCGATGTCTCCGGTGGCGCGGTCGAGCACTTCGGCGGCTTCGTCGTTCGGGTGCGCCATCCAGACCGACCAGATGAGGTCTTCCATGGCCAGGGCTTCGGTTTGTTCGCGCGCGTGGCCCAGGCGCTTGAAGAGCGAGGGCAGGACCGACGGGGAGGCTGCTCCGGGGCTGCGCCGCGCGAGCTTTGCGATCAACCTGAGCGTGGTGCCGTAGGCCAATCCGGGGGTCGATCTCGAATGCGATGCCGCAAGTCTAAGGCAACTTGGCCGCAGGGCAAAACAAGGTCTTGTCAGGTTACCCGGGCGTCGTCGCCCCTGAAACCGAGGCTCAGCGCAGAATTTCAGCGTGCCCGCGCACGATGCAGGCCGCTGCGATGGCAGTATTTCGCCCTAAGACCCAGTATCCACGCGGGCGTCAGGCGAAAAATGGCAGCATTTGCGGAGCGCGTCGCGGGCGCTTTTCGCGCGCCCCGAGCCTGCGGCTCAGCCGAGCGCGTCCGCAAGAAACACCGCGATCTCTTCCTCAAGCGTGCTCTCGCCGCCGCCGGGCCGCGAGACCGGGCTGTCGCCCGGGTAGAAGTGGTTCGCGCCAACAATGACATGTGCGCCGGCGGGCAGGCCCTTCGAAGCGAAGTGCTCTGCGGTGCCGGCGAACGACGACGCGATGTGCTCGAGGTCGTGCTCGCCAGAGACGAGCAGCACCTTGGGCTGCCCCGGTTCGCCGGTGACGTAACGAACAAGGTCGTCCTGGCCCATGAAGCCCGACAGGCTGACTACGCCGCGCACCGGCGCGCGTGCGCCGAACGCCACCATGAGCGCTGCTCGCGCGCCCGCCGAGAAGCCGCCGACGGCCACTCGCGCCGGATCGATGCCGAAGCGCGCGGCGTTCGCGCGCACGAAGGCGATCGCTTTCTCCATGTCGTCGCAAGCCGCCTCGGTGCCGCCGAGCATTTGCTCGGTCGTGATCGGCGGCAGGCCCATGAGCTTGCGGACGTAATCCACGCGGGCGCGCGGCATGCCGCGTTCGTTCGAGATGAGCGGCGTATCGCCGGGGTGCGGGTTCTCGGGGATCAGGCGGTAGTCGATCGAGAAGGCCACGTAGCCGCGCGCGGCGAAACGCGCGCAGTATTCGGCGATGGTGGTGTTCTTCTGGCCCTCTTCGTCCACGCGGTCCTTCTCGCGCGAGCCGCGGTGGAATGCGCCGCCGAACGCCATGACGAGCGCCGGGCGCGGGCCGCTAGCGCCCACCGGCGCGTAGACGTCGAGCAGGAGGTCCCGCTCGCGCGGCGCGGCCGGGTGGCCGACGATGCCAGTGCCGTAGCGCACCGCGCGCGTGACCTTGACCTCGTAGCGTGGCGCGCTCATTGCGACTCCGCGGTGACCTTGGCGGCCTTCGCCACCCGTCCCCACTGCTCGACGTCCTGGCGGAAGCGCGCCGTCCATTGCTCGACCGTGAGCGGCGGTTCGATCGGCACCGAGCCGCCAGCGACGATGCGCTCGCGGATGTCGGCGCGGCCGGCCGCCTTGACGAACGCGGCATTCAGGCGCTGCGCGAGCGCCGGCGCGATTGCGGCGGGCGCGAAGACGGCGTGCCAGCCCACGGGGTCGAACGCGATGCCGGACTCGACGAGCGTCGGGCGATCGGGCAGCGCGGGGAAGCGCTTCGGCCCGGTGACCGCGATCGCCTTCACGCGGCCGCCCTTCACCTGCGGGAGCATCGACACCGCGTCGAGGATGCCGAAGGTAACGAGCCCGCCGAGCACGTCGGTGAGCGCCGGCGCGCTGCCCTTGTAAGGCACGTGCGTCATCTTCAGCCCGGAGAGCTGGTTCATGCTCTCGCCGACCAGGTGCGAGGGCGTGGCGTTGCCGAAGCTCGCGAAGGTCACCTTGTCGCCGTCGCGCTTCGCCAGCGCGATGAGGTCGGCGACCGAATTCAGCGGGCTGTCGTTTTTCGTCACCAGCACGAGCGGCACCTGCGCGATCAGCGCTATCGGCTTCAGGTCGTTCAGCGGGTCGAACGGCAGCTTGGCGTAGACCGAGGGCGCGATCGCGAGGGCGCCGGCGATCATCAGCACCGTGTAGCCGTCGGGCGCCGCGCGCGCCACCTCGAGCGAGCCGAGGATGCCGTTACCGGCCCCCTTGTTCTCGACCACTATCGGCTGGCCGAGGTCCTGGCGCAGCGGCTCGGAGAGCAGCCGCGCCATGATGTCGGTGCCGCCGCCGGGAGGGCTGGCAACCACGATGCGCACCGGGCGCGTGGGGAAGGTCTGTGCAGTTGCCGGAACGGCGGCGAAGACACACGCGGCGAGGAGGAGGGCGCGGAGGATCATGGGCGTAATTCTATCGCGGCAGGCGCGGTGTTACCTTTGCGCATGACCCAGCCCACCCCCGCACGTGCCGTGCTGTTGCTCGCGTTCGCCGCTTTCACCTCCGCGGCCGCCACGCGCGCGGTCGATCCGCTGCTGGTCCCGCTCGCGGACGACTTCGGTACCACGCCGGGCGGCGCATCGATAGCGGTGACTGCGTTCCTGCTTTCTTACGGCCTGCTGCAGTTCTTCCACGGCCCATTAGGCGACCGCGTAGGCAAGTACCGCCTGGTCTTCATCTACACGCTTATCTCCGGCGCAGCGATGTTCGCCAGCGCCTTCGCACCGACGCTCGAAGTTCTTGCGGCGGTGCGTTTCGCCAGCGGCGCGATGGTCGGCGGCATGATCACGCTGGCGCTCGCGTGGATCGGCGATGTCGTGCCCTACGAGCGAAGGCAGGGCGTGCTCGCGAAGTTCATGATCGGCCAACTCGTTGGTGTGGGTGGCGGCGCGGCGGCGGCCGGGCTGGTGGCCGAGCACTTCGGCTGGCGCGCGGTGTTCCTGCTGCTCGGTGTCGTGATGCTCTCGGGAGCTCTGGGCTTGTGGCTCGAGCTGCGCGTAAACGTGCTGGCGCAGCACAAGCCGCCGCCTTCAGGCCGCAACTTCGGCGCGGACCTGCGCGGAGTGTTCGGGTTGCTCAGCCGGCCCTGGGTGCGCGTGGTGTTTTGCGCGGTCTTGCTCGAGGGCATGCTGATGTACGGGTCGCTGGCCTTCATGCCCCTTCATCTGCACCAGACGCTCGGCCTGAGCGTGGGGGCAAGCGGGGCGTTCATCATGTTCTTCGCCGCAGGCGGGCTTGCGTACGCGCTCTCGGCGGCGAAACTCGTGCGGCGGCTGGGCGAGCAGGGCATCGCGCGCCTCGGCGGCGCATTCATGGCCGTGGGCGTAGGGCTGGTCGCAATGGCGCCGAGCGCGCCGGTGGCGATGGCCGGCCTGTTCCTCGCCGGCGCCGGTTTTTACAGCTTTCACAACACGCTGCAGACCAACGCCACGCAGATGGCGCCGGATGCGCGCGGCTCGGGCGTGTCGCTGTTTGCTTTTGGCCTGTTCGGCGGCTCGTCGCTCGGTGTGCTTACCGGTAGCTATTTTGTCGATGGCATCGGGACACGCCCGCTGCTGGCCGGCTGCTCGTTAGGGGTGATCGGGCTGGCGCTGTATTTCAGCATGCGGCTCGGCGCCCGCAAGGCCTCAGCATAAGTTGAACCTTCGCCTCTTATTTTCCTGATCAGGAAATTTTACTGGCTCGATCGCCTCGTGGATATTAGGTCTTCATAAACCAAAGTTCGACTTTATTCGCGCGGCCAGCGCGCGCGCGGCGGCTTTGGCGGCGCCGATCGTGCGCCAGGCCGCCGAGGCGCGCACCTGCGCGAGCAGCGCCTCCTTCCACATCGTCCAACGGTTGTAGAGGCGCGCGAACCACTCCAGCCGCATCAGCGCCGGATGCGTGAGCGCGAAGAGGCGCGCCATCGCCGCCGTCCCGGCCAGCTTGGCAGCGACGATGAATGCCACCCCATACACGGCGTGTCCCTGCGCGATCAGCCACAGCGCAAAGAGCTTGACTGGCAACAACGCGAGGAAAGGCACCGCATAAGCCGCCAGCGCCCCGTAAGGCGGCAGGGCCGCGATGCGGCGCTCGAGTGCGCCTATGAACGGCAGGCGGGCGAGCTTCGCAATCAGGCGCCCCAGCGGTTCCCAGCCCCATTCTTCGAACAGGATGACCAGCGCGACAAACCAGTAGAACACCACCTTCATTGCGCGCCGGATCATCGCGCCTCCAACGGCACGCCGGACGCGCCGGCGACTTCGGGCGGCGAAACCGGCGGAGCATCGGGTGGCGCAGCCGGTTTGGGTTGCAGCGAAACCACCGCCGCGAAGCCTGCCGCGACGACGATGAGCAGAGCGATGAATCGTCTACCGCGCATCGAACCCTCCGCACTTCACAGCGAGGCCGGGAAACCCGTTGCTGCCAGTGGCGCAAGTGGTTTTTGTCATTGCAACTTCTGCGCCTCGACCAGGCGCTCGCGCACGAGCACCACGTGGCCGCGCAGCGAGTACAGCTCGTCGGTGTACGAAAGCGGCACCGCGATGCGCTCGACCTTGGCGTCCATCCGATTGAGCTCTTCGAGCAGCTCGGCTGGGGCCCGCTGGCCGTTGGTGAGCGAGTCCTCGATCTGGCGCAACTGGCGGTACCAGCGAAAGATGCGCGAGCGGATGCGGAAGTTGTACAGGGGCGGGACCACGCGCCCGAGGGGAATCAGGATCGCGACGATCGAGATCAGCACCACCCACATGCGCTCTGTCAGGTTGGCCAGCCAGAAAGGAAGGTAACGCTGCAGGAGCGGCGCTCCGGTCTTGAAGAATCGCTCGGCCTCCGGGGCCAGAGGGAGCTCGATGTCTTCCTTGGAGGGGAACTGTCCGCCGCGCGCGAACCAGCCGGGCTCGGCATGGATCTCGTGTGCCGCTTGCACGAACAGTTGCATCAGCGCGGGGTGAGTGTCTTCTCGCGCGACCAGCATCGAAGTCGGCGCCACCAGCCGGATGTCCCGCGGCGGCACGTCGCGCGGGAGGTCCGCAACGCCGCGCGGCAGCAGTACGCTCGAGAGGTAGCCGAACTTGCGCGTGTAGGCCTCGGCCTGGGTGAACTCGAACAGGTCGATGCCGGGCGTGCGCAACAGCATCTGGAGAATCGACGATTCGGGCGCCGACACCAGCACCATCGCTTCGATCTCCTTGTTGAACAGGGCGATGGCGGCGTGCGTCGGATCCAGGCGAGTGAGCGTAAGGTCCTCGCGCTCGAGGTCGTTGGCCTGGAGAAGCTTCCTGAACAGGTTGGTCGAACCCGCGCCGCGGCCGCCGGCATTGACCCGCCACCCGCGGACCTGCTCCAGCCGCTCGAGCCTTTTGCCGGGCAGCTTGGCCGCAGCCTCCGTCCGGTAGAAGATCCAGACCGGCTCGAGGAAAAGGCTGCCGAGCGCGACCAACGGAACGCCATCGCCTTTTTCGTCTTCCTTGCGGATGACCTCGCTCGAGCCGCCGCGCACGAAACCGAAATCGACTTTTTCCTTGCGGTCGCGCAGCAGGCGCCGGTTGGCCGACGACCCTTCGGTCGGCTTGAGGATGACTTCGATATGGTGGCGCTTGAGCGCGTTTGCATAGCGTTTGCCGAACTCGGCATAGTCGCTGAGTTCCGGGCCGGTGGCGAGCACCACCTGCCGCGGCGGGTTGGGCTCGAGCAGGAAATACGCCCCAATCAGCAGCGTCAACGCGACCAGCACGAACGGACCGAAAGTGACCGTCAGGTCGCGCGCCGAGACCAGGGTGTCGCGGATTACGCGGGCACGGGCCATTGGCTCGCCGGGAAACGGGGGCTGCGCATGCGGGCTACTCGATCTTGATCCCGCGCGCCTTGACCACCTTGCTCCAGCGTTCGGTCTCGGCGCGGATGAAGGCCGTATACGTTTCGGGCGATCCGCCGACCGGTGTCATGCCGCGATCGCCCAGTTTTTCCCTCACGTCGGGCATCGCAAGCGCGGCGTTGAATTCGGTATTCAGTTTCGCGACGACGTCTTTCGGGGTGCTCGCGCGGACGATGAGTCCGAACCAGGTCGCGGTAATGGCATCCGGGAATCCCTGCTCGGCGAACGTCGGCACCTCCGGCAGCACCGGAACGCGCTGCGCGCTCGATATGCCGATGCTGCGCACGCGGCCGCCGCGGATCTGGCCGAGCGCCCCGGGCAGGGAATTGACGCTCGCGACGATGCGCCCGCCCATGAGTTCGGTCATCGCAGGTGCGTCGCCCTTGTAGGGGATATGGGTGAACGCGGCGCCGGTGAGCGTGCCGAGCAACTCCACGGTGAGGTGCGAGCTGGTCGCCGCACCCGGTGAGCCGAACATCGCCTCGCCGGGCTTTGCCTTGGCGAAAGCGGCGAAGTCGGCGAAGGTCCTGATCGGCGAGTCGGCCTTGACCGTGAGGATGACAGGAATATTCACCATGTGGATCAGGCCGATGAACTCTTTCACCGTGTCGTAGGGCAACGAAGCGAAAACCGCGGGATTGGTGGCGTGGGGCAGCGCCACCAGCACCGTGGTATGGCCGTCGGCCGGCTGGCGCAGGAGGTACTCGGTCGCGACCCGCTCGTTGGCGCCGGGTTTGGGATCGACGAGCACCGGCTGGCCGATGCGCGCCGAGACCTTTTCGCCCAGCGTGCGAGCCAGGAAATCGGTGGGGCCGCCGGCGGCATACGAGAGCACTATCGTGACGGGCTTGGAGGGGAATCCCTGCGCCGGCGCGAGTCCGGGCAGGGCAAGTGCGGCGGCAGCGAGGGCTGCTGCGATCAGGCAGGGTTGCATGGGGTTCTCCTTGGACGCCGGCTCATTGGAAAGGAAGCGGCCGGGCTGGGCCGATGATACCCAAGACGCCGCGGGCAGGCATGCGCCCGCGGGCCCGGTTCGCTCCATCAATAGGGCAGGCCGACGTAATTCTCGGCCAATGCCGTTTGCGCGGCGCGCGAGCCCGCGAGATAGCCGAGTTCGGCCTGCTGGATCTTCTGGCCGAATGGGCCGTCGTCCGGCAGCCGGTGGAGAAGCATCGTCATCCACCATGAAAAGCGCTCGGCCTTCCAAATCCTGGCAAGAGCGCGGGAAGAGTAGGCGTCGAGCTCGGCGGCACTGCCGCGGTAGTGGGCGATCAGGCCTTCGGATAGGTAATGGACGTCGCTCGCGGCCAGGTTCAGGCCCTTGGCGCCGGTGGGCGGCACGATGTGCGCGGCATCTCCGGCGAGAAACAGCCGCCCGAAGCGCATCGGCTCGGCCACGAAGCTGCGCAGCGGCGCGATGCTCTTTTCGATCGACGGGCCGGTGACCAGGTCGCGCACGGCTTCGGCATCCAGCCGGCGGCTAAGCTCGGCCCAAAAGCGCTCGTCGGGCCATTCCTCGACCCGTTCTGCGAGCGAGCACTGGATGTAATAGCGGCTGCGCGTCGGACTGCGCATGCTGCACAGCGCGAACCCGCGCTCGTGGCACACGTAAATGAGTTCTTCCGAAACCGGCCGCGTGTCGGAAAGCACGCCGAGCCATCCGAACGGGTACACGCGATCGAAAGTCTGCATCGCCGCGGGCGGGACGCTTTGCCGGCAGACGCCGTGAAAGCCGTCGCAGCCGGCGATGAAATCGCATTCGATCTCGTGCTGTGCGCCGTCCTTTTGGTAGCGCACGCTCGGCTTTGCCGAATCGAAATCGTGAATGCTCACGTTCTCCGCTTCGTACACCGTCACCGCGCCCGCGGCTTCGCGCGCGTCCATGAGGTCGCGGGTGACTTCGGTTTGGCCGTAGACGACCACGTTCCGTCCGGTGAGCCCCTTGAGATCGATGCGCTGCCGGCCCGCGCCAAAACTCAATTCGACGCCGTGATGCACGAGGCCCTCGGCGCGCAGGCGTTTGCTCACGCCGAGCCGGTCGAGCATTTCGACCGTGCCCTGTTCGAGCACGCCGGCGCGGATGCGCTCCAGCACATAGGATTTGCTGCGCTGCTCGATGATGATCGCGTCGATGCCGGCCTCGAGCAGCAATTGGCCGAGCAGCAGTCCCGCCGGGCCCGATCCGATGATGGCTACTTGAGTGCGCAAAAAATTTCTTTTGTGGCTTGAAAATTCGACTCTGACACCATTAATTTTCAGGTCAGCATCTGGCCGCCGTCGACCGCGATCGTCTGGCCGGTGACCCAGCTGGCCGCATCGCTGGCGAGGAACAACGCGACGTTGGCGATTTCCTCCGGCGTTCCGAGGCGGCCGAAATGGATGCTGCCAAGCACCGCGTTGTACAGCCTCGGATTCGAGGTCTTGCGCTCCTCCCAGGTTCCGCCAGGAAATTCGACCGAGCCCGGAGCGATGCAATTGACGCGGATGTGCTTGGCGGCGAGCTGTGCCGCCTGCGTCAATGTGTACTGGATCAGGGCGGCTTTCACCGCGCCGTAGGGCGGGGTGCGCGCGCTCGGCGCGAGGCCCGCGATCGATGAGACATGGATGATCGTGCCTTGGGACTTCTCGAGATGGGGCAGGGCGGCATACGAGGCGCGCACGGAGGCCATGAGATCCACGTTGATGCTTGCGGCCCAACCGGCCTCGTCGTCGCTGGCTCCGAATCCGGAGGCGTTGTTGACGAGGATGTCGATGCCGCCGAGCGCCTCGGCCGCCGATTCAACATACGTCCTGACCGACGCCGAGTCGCCAAGATCGCAGGTCGTCGCGTGTACGCGGTGGCCGTGAAGCTTCAAATCGGTCTCGGTTGTGCGCAGCGATTCCTCGCCGCGCGCGCAGATCGATACGTCGGCCCCTGCTGCCGCGAAAGCCAGCGCGATCGAACGGCCGATTCCGCGCGAACCGCCGGCGACGATGGCCTTGCGGTCCTTTAGCTCAAGCTGCATGTGCACTCCTTCCTGGGGGCCCGATTAGCGTGCGATTATCCCCGATATGGCGCTTTCTACCCGACTTGTCGCCGCTTTGGCGTCCTGCACCATGCGCACAGACCTTCGGCGCAAGCCCGCTCCGGCGTTGCCGGCACCCATGGAGAGTTGCATCCGCCCCCAGCCACGATCGGCAACACCCTCGCCGGACGGCTTGCACGCATGACCATCCTCGGCAATCTCGCCGGGGCGCTGCTCACGTTCGTCTATTTCAATTTCCTCGACCCCTCGGCGCACGAAGGCGTGCCCGCATTCATACCGGGACGGTGATCGCCGGCAACATCGGGAGCCCGGAGCGCCTTTCCTATGCGCTGGTGGGCGACGCGGTGAATCTCACTTCGCGCATCCAGTCGCTCAACAAGGATTTCGGCACCGAGATCCTCGTGAGCGGTGTCACGAAGTCACGCCTGCAATCGCAATACCAACTGTCCGCGCTCCCGGCCGTCCGCGTGAAGGGCCGTTCGGCCGAAGTCGAGGTGTTTTCACTGCTGGGTTAGTCCGGGCTGGCGCAGGCGATGGCAAGGAGGGACTCGTCCAGCGCGCCCGGCACGACCGGATCCCAGCGGTCGCTTCCCTTTGCTTTCGCGGGCGAAATGACCCGGCCGGTGCCCATGTTTCCCGCATAGTCGACGTAAGCGAGCAGGCGCACCCGCTTTTGCATGCAGTCGTATTCGCGCAACGCTACGGTCGAGGCATGCGGCTGGCCATCGGCGGAAACGTCGGCCATGAGGAAATCGTAGAGGCCCAACATCCGCGCGCCGTTCTCCGTCCTCGCGATGCTGGTTTTGTCGGCATAGGCGGCGAAAATCTTCTGTTCGCCGCCCGCTGGCGTCCATTCGGCCGAGGCGCCAGCGCTGGCGAGGGCCAGAAAAACGCAATGCGAGGCCCGCTTCATGACTTTGGGAGCATCTCGATGCGGGTCGCAGACCGGGTCGATGCGAACGCTTCGGGCGAAAAAAAGGGCGCCTTGCGACGCCCTTTCTCCCGTCCCCGGGGGGACGAACCGTGGACTAGCGGCAGGCCGACGGGCGGTACTTGGACAGGGTCGAACCGCTGGTGCACGCCCAGTTGATGGAGCCACCGGTCGGGACGGTTCCGGCCGTGAGCGCGCTGCTGCCGGAGGTCGGCACCATGATCAGCGTGTTGCCGCCTGCGGCTGCGGTGTATTGGACCGTGATCGTGCCGGTCGTTCCGTCCGTGGACAGCGACGTGACGTTGGCCGTCGAGGTCGGGGCCGTTAGGCTCGAGGTGAGCGGGTTGGTGCCCGAAGCCGCGTTTTCCGACACGGCCAGCTTCGAGGAGCCGGCCATTGCCAGGCCTTCGGCAACCCGTGTGCGAACCATGTAGTCCTGGTAAGCGGGCAGGGCGACGGCGGCCAGGATGCCGATGATCGCAACCACGATCATCAGTTCGATCAACGTAAAGCCTTGTTGTATGTTTTTCATCGGGTTTTGCCTTTCGAGAGGGGAATCCTTCTAGCAGGCGCCGTTTTCCAGAATCCCTACCGGCGAGGACCTGCGGATAGCTAAGAGCACGATGCATGCCTGGGAGCGAAAATAAAAACCTGAACAAAACCA
>CANKMT010000059.1 GCA_947482825.1 Betaproteobacteria bacterium
CGCGCAGGCTCCGGCGCCTCGCGGGCCGCTTCAAGGGCACGGTGTCGCCGGGCGACCGGCTCGAGCTTGCTTTTGGCTGCGAAGAAGGGGATGAAGCTGCGGGCAAGTGGCAATTCGCGGTACGCACCCCGCGCGGTGAACTCGCCATCACCCACGGAGTCGCGGAGATCGGGCCGTGAACCGGCACGACAAGGAAAAGCGGCTCAAGCGGCTCTTCGAAGAGTCCGTGCCCTTCAACAGGGTGATCGGCCTGAAGGTCGAATCGTTCGACCCCAAGGCGCCCAAGCTGCGGTTCGAAATGAAACCCGAGCTGATCGGCAACCCCACGCGCGGCATCCTGCATGGCGGCGTGATCTCGGCGGCGCTCGACGTCATGGCCGGTTTCTCGATCCATGCCGCGATGCTCGAACGGGACAAGGCCGAGCACTCCGAAGGGTTTCCGAAGATGGGGACGATCGACCTGAGGATCGACTACCTGCTGCCGGGCCGCGGCAAGTATTTCATCGCCACCGGCCATGTCGTGCGCCTGGGCAGCCGTGTCGCGGTCACGCACATGACGCTGGAGAACGACGAGGGTGCGCAGATTGCAACGGGAAGCGCCGCCTACATGATCGGATAAGAGCCTTCGTGCTCAGGGCAGTTTACCGAGTCCCCGGTCCGGATTAGCATCGGTGCTCGTCCCCTGCCCTCAAGTGGAGCCCTTTGATGAGCCTGCTGTCCCCCGAGGAATTCGGGAAACTCACCGCGGCCGAATCGCTTTTCCCCTCGCCGATCCCGGTCCAGTCGGTCTCGAGCGACGAATTCATGCCCGCGCCGCAGACCGCCAGGCAGCGGGAGTTCGAGGTGCGCGTCAAGGACATCGGCTCGCGGATGGCCAAGCGCCACGGGATCAGCCGCCGGCGTTTCTTCCAGACCGCGGCGGGCATGGCGAGCGCCTTCCTGGCAATGAACGACACCTATGGGCCGTACTTCGGCGTTTCGAGCGCCGAGGCGGCCTCGCCCGAGAAAGCCGACGAGCGCGCAAGGGTCCTGTCCGGCCAGTTCATCATGGACATGCACACCCATTTCCTGCGCCCGGGCACGCGGATCATGGGTTTCGTCGCGCAAAGGAACGCTGTGGGCAAGGCGGGCTGGAACCCGGCGCTGAAGGAAAAGCCCCAGACCATCGACGACCTGATGTTCGCCAACTACATCAAGGAAATGTACCTCGACAGCGACACCAAGATCGCGTGCATCAGCGGCGCGCCCTCCGAGGTCCCGGAGGACTGGTTCCTGACCAACGACATGAAAGCGCAGGCGCGCGCCGGCGTGAACGGGCTCGCGGGCACGAAAAGGATGTACTCGCATGCGATCTTCACGCCGGGCTACGCCGGCTGGATGGAGGAGATCGACCGGGCCATCGAGGTCCTCAAACCGGACTCGATGAAGGGCTACACGATCGGCGACAACACGCACAAGAACCTTTCGAAGCATCCGTGGCGGCTGGACGACGAGAAGCTGGTTTATCCCGCCTATGCGAAGTTCCTCAAGGCGGGCTTGAGGAACGTATGCGTGCACAAAGGGCTATTTCCACCCTCCGTGGAAAAGCAGTTCCCTCACCTGCTCGCGCATTCGGACGTACGCGACGTGGGCAAGGCCGCGCGCGACTGGCCGCAGTTGAATTTCATCATCTATCACGGCGGTTATCGCTGGCCGGGGGGCGGCATCGCCGCCGACGGCTGGCGGCAGTTCGAGCAGACCGGACGCGTCGAGTGGGTTTCGGACCTCGCAGACATCCCGGCGAAGTTCGGTGTCAAGAACGTCTACGCCGACGTCGGCCAGCTGTTTGCGCAATCGACGATCGCCGAGCCGCGCCTGTCGGCCGTGATGATGGGAATCCTCATCAAGGGCCTCGGCGCCGACCACGTATGCTGGGGCACGGATGCGATCTGGACCGGCGCTCCGCAATGGCAGATCGAGGCGCTGCGCCGGCTCGAGATCCCGGAGGAACTGCAGAAGAAATACGGTTTCGCGCCGCTCGGCCCGGCCGACGGCCCGGTGAAGAACGCGATCTTCGGCGAGAATAATGCCCGGCTCTACGGCGTAAAGCCGCAGTTGCGCTCGGCAATCGAAAGCGACAAGCTCGCGCAGTACAAGGAAATCTATGCGCGCGAAGGCGCGGGCCGCACCAACCTGGCCTACGGCTACGCGCGCAAAACGGTTTGATCCGGCAAGGTCGCCGGGAATTCTTCAAATGGGAGGAACAAGAATGAAGCGCATCGCAGGATTGCTTGGCTCGCTGGCACTCGCCGCCTCGATAGGATTCAGCGGCTCCGCGCTGGCCCAGGGCAGCGGCAAAACCGAACTGCTCTGGCTCGGACAGGCTTCCGTCCGCATCAAGACTCCCGGCGGCAAGATCATCGTCATCGATCCGTGGCTCTCGGCCGGCCCCAAGACGCCGGCGGCCTACAAGGACATTTCGGCGCTCGGCAAGGTTGACTTGCTGCTGGTCACGCACGCCCACGTGGACCACATCGGCGACGCCCCTGCGATCGCGAAGATGTACAACACCGTGCTCTACGGACCGGCGGACATGGTGACGCCGCTGATCACGCTCGGCGTACTGCCGGCCAACCTGACCCACCGCTTCAACAAGTCCGGCCACGTAACCCCGCTGCCGGGCATCAAGGTGACCGCGGTCAAGGCCGAGCACTCCTCGCTCTATGTATTCAACAACCCGGCCACCGGCAAGCCCGAGTCGCACCCGGCCGGCGAAGCGATGGGCTACATCATCCAGATGGAGAGCGGCTTCAAGATCTGGCACATGGGCGACACGGGCCTCTTCCCTGACATGCAGTTCATCAGCGAGCACTACAAGCCGGACGTCGTGTTGATGCCGATCGGCGGCAACTTCACGATGGACCACGACGACGCGGCGTTTGCGGCCCGCACCTGAGTCAAACCGAAGTACGTCATCCCGATCCACTACGGCTCGAACCCGATCGTCAAGGGCAACGTGGCCGGGTTCCTTGCTGCGATGAAGGGCAGCCCGATCACGGTCATTCCGATGATCGAGGGCCAGCAGGTCGATTTCTAGGATTGGATGTACCGGTGCCGGTACGTCGACTGCCCGGAGAGTCAAGCAGGTATTGGGGTTTGAAAACATAAAGTGCCGGAATTAGGCAAACTTCGCCTTCAGGGCCGCGAGGTTGCCGGCGCGGACCAAGACTATGCGATAGGGCGCGATGTCCCCGATCATGGCGCTGCGGGGCTCTAGTCCCGCCGGCGCTGCTTGGCTGCCATGGACTTCTGAGGATCCGGCAGCCACTCCACTCGCCGGAAAAAATTCTCGCAAGTGCCCTCGGCGCGGTTGCCGTAAGTGTGGATGCCGGCGACCTGGGCGTTGAAGAAGTACACCGTGATGAAGGCGTCGGCGAGTTTCGGGCTGTTGGAGGTCTGGCACCACAGCCAGGCCTCCTGGTTGCCCTCGTAGAGACGTTGCCTGGCCGAACCCATGACCTGTTGCACGCGCGTCTTGGTCATGCCGAACTCGACGTCCTGCATTTTCGATTCGAACCTGTACAGGTCGCCATCGGCCATCAGGCCGCTGGCAAGGCTCCCGCATCCCGCCAGCCCGGAAACAAAGGCGGCCATCACCAGGCAAGCTGCAAACCAGCGCGCGCTCATGCGAGCCCGCGCACGATTGCGGCCGCCGTCGCGGTGGCCACTGCGCCGCCTATTCTGTGATGTAGTCGGTGATCGGCGCCCACTTGCCGTTCACGATCTGCGAAAGGCGCGCGCGGTTGGAACCGAGGTGCTTGGTCTTCGAGAACGACATCTCGTCGGCGCCGAACATGTCGCGCGGCATCGAGAACTTCTCGAGCGCGTTGATGAGCGTGTCCGTGGTCAGGTTGGGGCCGGCCTTTTCCGCGATGCGCGCAAACAGGTCGATCACCTGGTACCCGTAGACCGAGAACACAGCCGGGTCCTCCTTGGTGCGCTCCTTGTACTTCACGGCCCAGTCGCGCACGTTCTTGGAGGCGTCGTCCATGTACGGGTTGTTGACCGTGTTGGTCGAGTAAAAGCCGTTCATGGCGGGCCCGCCGAGCTTGTGGATGAGGTCGGTATACGACGCCGAAGACCCCATGAACTCCACCCCCCAGCCGAGCTTCCTTGCAGTGCCGATGGAGCCGATCGTCTCGCGGATGATGGTGCCGAGGACCACCAGGTCGCAGCCCGAGTCCTTCAGCTTCGAGATCTGCGAGGAGAAGTCGGTCGCGCCGCGCTTGTAGGTGGTTTTCTCGGCCAGCGGCATGTTGATCTCCTTGAGGCCGGCCTCGGCGCCGCGCATCACCTCCAGGCCGAAATCGTCATCCTGGTACAGGGTGCAGACTTTCTTGTGGCCTTTCAGCTTGACCAGGTGCTTTACTCCGGCGCGCATCTGATCGAAGTACGTGGCGGCGAACGACCACTTGAGACGGTGCACCGGCTCGTACATCTCGCGCGCAGCGGTGAGCGGAAAGAGGTGCGGAATGTTCTTCTCGAACAGGATCGGCATCGAGGGCAGCGCGGTCGGCGTGCCGATCGTGCCCACCATTGCGAAGATCTTGTCCTTCTGCACCAGCTTCTGGGTGGCGAGCACGGCCTTCTTCGGGTCGTAGCCGTGGTCCTCGATGATCAGCTTGAGCTTCCTGCCGTTGATGCCGCCGGCGGCATTGATTTCGTCGACTCGCATCTCCATGCCGAACTTGAGCTGCTTGGAGAAAGCGACGACCGGGCCCGACAGGTCCTGCATGCTCCCGATCACGATCTCGTTCTTGCCGACCCCCTGGGTCTGGGCCGCTGCGAGCGGCGCGATTCCCAGCGCGAGCGCCGTGCCGATGAATATGGATGCGAACTTGGGGTTTCTCATGTGGGCCTTCCTCCTTTGAATGCGTGGTTACTTTACCATCCGGCGGCCGGCTTGGAGCTAGGCCGCCTCCTTTGTGTACATTTCCTCGATGAGCCCGCGGTACTTTTCATTGACGAGCTTTCTCTTGAGCTTCATGGTCGGGGTCAGTTCTTCGTCCTCGGCGGTGAGCTTGGCCTCGATCAGGCGGAACTTCTTCACCTGCTCGGCCCGAGCAAAGGCCTTGTTCGCCTTGTCGATCTCGCCCTGGATGAGCTCCTGGATCTCCGGGCGGCGGCAAAGGCTCGCGTAGTTGGAAAATGGAATCGCCTTTTCCTGCGCATACATCTCGACGTTCTCGTGGTCGATCATTACCAGCGCCACAAGGTAGGGCTTGCGATCGCCGATGACGACTGCGTCCGTGATGTAGGGCGAGAACTTGAGCTGGTTCTCGAACTCCGAGGGCGTGATGTTCTTGCCACCCGCGGTGATGATGATGTCCTTCATGCGGTCGGTGATGTAGAAGAAGCCCTCTTCGTCCACCCGCCCGACGTCGCCGGTGTGCAGCCATCCGTCCTTCAACGTCTCGGCGGTCTTGTCAGGCTGGTTGAGGTAACCCATGAAGATCGAGCGACCGCGCGCGATCAGTTCGCCTTCACCCGAAACGGCGACTTCCGCATGCCGCATCTGCGGGCCGATCGAGCCGGGCTTCACTTTGCCTTCGAGGTTCGAGGTGATCGCGCCGCACGACTCCGTCTGCCCCCAGACTTCGACCATCTCGAGCCCGAGCGCCATGTACCAGCGCACCAGTTCGGGCGAAATCGGGGCTGCGCCGGTGATCAGTACCCGCGCCCGGTGCACACCGATCACCTTGCGGATGTTGTTTAGCACGAGCAGGCGCGCAAGCCAGAACTTTGCCGCCAGCCCCGGGGGCACCGGTTTTCGCTCTTCGCGCAGCAACGCGACTTGCCTTCCGATCCCGATCGCCACGGAATAAGCCCATTGCTGGAGCGGGCCGGCCTCCTTCAGGCGGATCAGCACGCCGGAATAGAATTTTTCCCAGATGCGCGGCACCGCCGTGAAAACGGTCGGCGCGATTTCGCGCACGTTCTCGGGCACGGTCTCCGGGTTCTCGACGAAATTGAGCACGGCCCCGGAATACAACGCGTGGTATTCGCCGCCAAGACGTTCGGCGATATGGCAAAGCGGCAGGAACGCCATGCGCTCGTCGGCGGGCCCCTGGGGGAACGATTCCTGGTAGCCCTTTACCGTCCACAGGATATTGTCGTGCGAGATCATTGCGCCCTTGGGCTTGCCGGTGGTGCCCGAGGTATAGACGAGGATGGCGAGGTCGGTTTCCTTGCGCGACGCAATCCGCTTTTCCCATTCGCCGGGGTGCTTGGCATCGTAATCGGCGCCCAGCGCGCGCAACTGCCGAAGGCTGATCACTTGCGGATCGTCGAGATCGCGCAGGCCCTCCATGTCGAAGACGATGATCTTGCGCAGGGCGTGCAACCGGTCCCTGACTTCGAGCGCCTTGTCGAGCTGCTCTTCGTCTTCCACGAACAGGTACACCGAGGCCGAGTCTGTCATCAGGTATTCGGTCTGCGTGGAAGCGTCGGTCGGATAGATGCCGTTGGCCACACCCCCGGCGCATAGGATCCCGAGGTCCGCGTAGAGCCACTCGCGGTTGGTGTTTGCCTGGATGGAAGCCGCTTCGCCGGGTTCGAACCCGATCGACGCCAGGCCCATGGCGACCTCGCGCGCCGCGCGTCCGAGTTCGGTCCACGTCACGGCCTGCCAGATGCCGAATTCCTTCTGGCGCAGGATCACCTGCGGGCCGCGCTGCTGCACGCCCGCCCAGAACATCTGCGCCACGTTTTGGTGGTCCATCAGCGTTTGCCCTCCGCGTTCATCTCCATTGCTTCTTTTTCTTCCACCGGCGATGGCCGCGCACGCCCGCCTCCTTGATCCCGAGGTAAAACTCGCGGATGTCCTCCTTCTCGGCGAGCCGCTTGCAGGTGTCTTCCATGACGATGCGACCGGTCTCGAGCACGTAGCCGTGGTCCGCGGTGGCGAGCGCCATGTGCGCGTTCTGCTCCACCAGCAGGATCGTCGTGCCGCGCTCCCGGTTGATGCGCACGATGATCTTGAAGATCTCGTTCGTCAGCTTCGGAGAAAGCCCCAGGCTCGGTTCGTCCATGAGCATCACGGTCGGACGCGACAGCAGAGCGCGGGCGATGGCGAGCATCTGCTGCTGGCCGCCGGAGAGCTGCCCGGCCTCCTGTTTCGAGCGCTCGCGCAGGATCGGGAAATACCCGTAGACGGCTTCGATGTCCTTCGCGACGCCATCGGGGTCGGAGCGCGTATAGGCTCCCATGCGCAGGTTGTCCTCGATCGACAGCAGCGGAAAGACTTCGCGGCCTTCGGGCACGTGGCCGATGCCCGCGCGCACGATGCGGTCGGGCGCCCAGCCCTGAATCTCGCCGCCGCGCAGCTTCACCTGCCCCTTGGAGGGGTCGATGATGCCGGAAATGGTCTTGAGGATGGTCGATTTGCCCGCGCCGTTGGCGCCGAGCACGGTCACGATCTTGCCCTCCTCTACCGTGAGCGTGACGCCGCGCAGGGCCTGCACCGGCCCATAGCTCGATTCGACGTTGGAAAGTTCGAGCACGGGGATCGTCATGCGGCCGCACCGCCAAGATAGGCTTCGATCACCGCAGGATGAGATTGAACTTCGCCCGGGGTGCCCTCGGCAATGACTCTGCCTTCGCTCAGGGCAAGCACTCGGTCGGAAACGCGCGACACCAGGCTCATGTCGTGCTCGACCATCAGGATGGTGACGCCGAGGCCCTTCTTGATGTCCTCGATCCAGAACGCCATCTCGTCGGTTTCTTCCGGATTGAGGCCCGAGGAGGGCTCGTCCAGCAACAGCAACTTGGGTTCGGAGGCAAGCGCCCGGCCCAGCTCGATCACTTTGCGCACGCCATAGGGCAGGCCGGCGACCATGCTGTCGCGATAGTGCGCGAGATCGAGCAGGTCGATCACCTTTTCCACCGCCTCGCGCTGCGCAATCTCCGCGCGGCGTACCGACCCGGTGAAAAGCAGCTCCTGCCACAGCGAGGTGGAGCGATGCCGGTGGCGCCCGATCAGCAGGTTCTGCAGCACGGTCGCATGCTCGAAAAGCTCGATGTTCTGGAAGGTGCGGGCGATACCGAGTTCCGCGACACGGTGCTGCGCGAGACCCGTCAGGTCGCGTTCTTCGAACACGATGCGCCCGGAGCTCGCCGGGTAGATGAGGCCGATCAGGTTGAAGATTGTCGTCTTGCCGGCGCCGTTGGGGCCGATGATGGTGTAGACCTCGCCGCGCTTCACCTCGAATGACACGTCATCGACCGCGACCACGCCGCCGAAGCGGATGCCGAGCTTCTCGACCTTGAAGAAGTTCATCGCAATCGCTCCGACTTCATATAGCTCTTCTGGCGGCGGAACATGCCCTTGCGATAGAACGGGAACAGTTCGAACCACGTTCGCACCTTGAGCCAGCGTCCGTAGAGTCCGAGCGGCTCGAACACGATGAATCCGATCAGAACCAGCCCGAATACCACGGCCTGCAGTCCCGACCCGCCCACCGAGCTTGGCAGGTAGTCCTTGGCGATCGAAATCAACTGCGGGAGGACGATCAGGAATGCGGCGCCGAGCACGGCCCCGTGCAACGAGCCGACCCCGCCCAGGATCACGATCGTCACAAGTTCGATCGACTGCAGCAACGTGAACTGCTCGGGGGAAATGAAGCTGACCTTGTGCGCGTAAAGGGCGCCGCCTATGCCGGTAAGCGCGGCGGAAATCGCAAAGGACAGCGCCTTGTACTTCGCGAGGTTGACCCCCATGCAACTGGCCGAGATTTCCGAATCACGGATCGCGACGAAAGCGCGCCCGGTCGGCGAGCGCAGCAGGTTCATCAGCGCGAGTATCGAGAGGATCGTCAGCGCAAGGCACAGGTAATAGAAGGAGGCGTCACCGGCGAGGGTAAAGCCCAGCACCGAGATCGGTTTGAGGTGCAGGCCCGAATTGCCGCCCGTCAGCCCCTCCCAGCGCGTAATCACCTCTTCGACAATCACGTTGAAGGCCAAAGTCGCGATGGCCAGGTAGATCCCTTTCAGGCGCAGGGCCGGGAGCCCGAGAATGAAGCCGAGCATGGCCGAGAAGAGCGCGGCGCAGGGAAGCGACACCGCAAAGGGCACTCCTTTGGCCTGCAGCAACGCCTCGGTATAGGCGCCGATCGCGAGGAACGCGGCGTGCCCTAGCGAGATCTGGCCGGTAAAGCCGACCAGCAGCATGAGGCCCAGGCCGACAATCGAATAAATGAGCACGAAGTGCATCTGCGACATGACGTACTCGTCGAGCATGAACGGGGCCGCGAGCAATGCGGCGATCAGCAGCGAGTACCAGAACACCTGCCCGCTGTGCTTGAACAGGCGGATGTCCTGGTCGTAGTGCGTCTTGAACACGAACCGCATGACTAGACGCGAAGCGGGGCTGCCGCCCCTCCTCGCACCTCCCTGCAAGTGAGCCTGCGGGTACTGGTCATACCTTCTTCCTGGCAGTGTCGCCGAAGATGCCCGAAGGCTTGATGAGGAGTACGACGAGGACCACCACATAGGCCGCGACGTCCTTGAAGCCTTCCGGCATGTAGAAGCCCGCGATCGCCTCGACCATGCCGATGATCAACCCCCCGACGATGGCGCCCGGCACGCTGCCGAATCCGCCGACCACGGCCGCGGGAAACGCTTTCAGGCCGATAAAGCCCATGTTCGAATGCACGAAGGTGACCGGCGCCAGGAGGATTCCCGCAAAAGTGGCCACCCCGGCCGAAAGTCCCCAAACCAGCATGTTCACGCGCCGCACCGGGATGCCCATGTAGGCGGCGGCAAGCTGGTTCTGCGACGTTGCCTGCATCGCCACCCCGAGCTTCGCGTAGCGGAAGAACAGATACAGCACCGCGCACAGCGCCGTCGTCATGCCGATCACCGACAACTGCTGGACCGCAAAAATGATTTCGCCGAACTTGACCACGCCCTCCGAAAACGGGGTCGGGAGCGTAAACGTGTCGGTGCCCCAGCCGGGCACCATGGTCACCACGCCGCGCAGTACGTAGCCGACACCGATGGTGATCATTACCACGGTGAATGCGGGCTGCCCCAGGACCGGGCGCAAAACGATTTTTTCGAGCAGCATGCCGACAATCGCCATGATTGCAACGGCAAAGAGAATCGTCGCCCAGTACGGCCAACCCAGGATCACGCTCGAGGTAAGCGCGAAGAAGGCGCCGAGCATCATGAGGTCGCCCTGCGCGAAATTGACGGTTTCAGTCGCCTTGTAGATCAACACGAAGCCGAGCGCGACGAGAGCGTACACACAGCCCTGCGCGACCCCGGCGACCGATAGTTGCAGCAGCTGATTGAGCACGTCCCTTCCTCCGCGCCGGATTCTACCAAGCATGCCGAGGGTGGCAATTGCTTTTCATCGGGACGCCCCATAGACTGGGCTGCACCACAATGGGCAATTACGATTCGCAATGAAGACGGTTCGCGTAGGCGCCGGTTTGGGCTTTTACGGCGACTCGTGGAGATCCGTGCGTGCGTCGATCGAGCGCGGCGGCGTGAAGTACATCGGGTCGGACCATCTTGCCGAGCTCACGCTCGCCATTCTTCAAAAGGATCGCCAAAAGGACCCGTCGGCCGGCTACGCACGCGATGCGGTGCCCATGCTCGCAGAGCTCTGGCCGCTTGCCGCGAGGCACGGAGTCAAGTTCGTCCTCAATGCGGGGGGCCTCAACCCCGAGGGCGCGCGAGAGGCGATCGCAAAGGCTTTCCACGCCAAGGGCTGGAAAGCAAGGATTGGCGTGGTCACCGGCGATTCGATCACCTCCCGGATCGATGAACTGCGCGCTGCCGGCCAGCCGCTTGCGCACCTCGATACGGGTGCCGACATCGCCACCGTCCAGGACCGGCTGCTCTTCGCCAATGCGTACCTCGGCGCGCAACCGATCTCCGAAGCGTTGGCGCGCGGCGCTGACATCGTACTGACCGGCCGCGTCGCCGATGCCGCGTTGTTCCTCGGGCCGCTGGCTTATGAGTTCGGCTGGCGTTGGGACGACTGGGACCGCCTCGCGCAAGGCCTTACCGTCGGGCACCTGCTCGAATGCTCCGGCCAGGCGAGCGGCGGCAATTTCGGTTCCGCAAAGGAATGGGAAAGCATCCCCGACTTCCTCAATCTCGGATATGCCATCGCCGAGGTGAGCGAGGATGGCGCCGCGGTGATTACCAAGGCACCGGGCACCGGCGGGCGTGTCTCGTTCGACACCGTTCGGCAACAGCTCCTCTATGAAGTGCACAACCCTCACGCCTATTTCTCGCCGGACGTGGTGCTCGACATGAGCACGCTCAAGCTGGAGGACGAGGGCAGCGACCGCGTGAAAGTGACCAACGCCGGCGGGGCTGCACGCACCGGCACCCTCAAGGTGGTCGCCGGTTTCAGCGACGGCTGGATGGGCACGGGAGTGATCGGCTACTCCTGGCCCGACGCTTACCGCAAATGCGAAAAGAGCGTGGAGATCATCAAGGGCCTCGTTTCGGAGCGCGGGCTCGCGGTCGAGGAGACCCAGGTCGAGTACATCGGCTACAACTCGCTGCTCGGCGCGAATGCCGACCCGACGTACCGCGACCAGTTAAACGAGTGTTTTCTGCGCATGACGATCCGCACACAAGACAAGCGCGTGGCCGACGGTTTCGGCCGCCTCTTTCCATGGCTGGGCCTTTCGGGACCGCCGTACCTCGGCGGATTTCATGGAATCCAGGGCGCCAAGCAGTTGCTGGGGCTTTGGCCGACGCTCGTGGCGCGGGAGTTCGTCGAGTCGCAAGTGCAAGTCAGCGTAGAGGGCGCAGGATGAAAGTCCGCCTGTGGAAGATTGCGCATGCGAGGAGCGGCGACAAGGCCGACCGCGCGGACATTGGCCTCTTTGCCTGGGACGCGCCGACTTATGCGGTACTGAAACGCGAAGTCACGCGCGAGCGCCTCGCGGAACACTTCCGCGCGATCTGCTCAGGACCCGTGGAGGTCTGGCCCCTGGATAACCTGCTGGCGCTGAAGATCGTGCTCAACGATGCATTGCAAGGGGGCGCTGCGCGCAGCCTGCGTACCGACAACCTCGGCAAGATCATTGCCGCCCAGTTGCTGCGGATGGAGATCGAAGCGCCGGGCGACCTGCCCCGCTTGCGCGCGTAATTGCGTCAGGTGCTCGATCAGTCGGCGGACTGCCCGCCCCCGTCAATCCCGCAACAGGCCGTTGGCACGTGCCGCGTCGCGATCGGCGGGTTCCTGGAACTGCGGGGTCTCGTCGCGCGGCTGGCGTGTATCGCCGCCCTTGGCCCGCGCCGCGCCGTTTTGCCATTCGCCTTGCGCGTCCCAGCGATTGGACAGCCGCTGGATCAGGCCCGGCTGCGACATCGTCTCGAATCCGCTCAGGGCGGCGCGGACGATGCCAAACTGGTCAGCCGGATCGAACGGCTTTCCGGCCGAATGCCCCAGCGGATAGTCGACGAACGTGGCGCGCGGCGGGCGGCCGCTCTCGAAGATGTCGAGCGCGCTGCCCAGGCACATCGTCGGGATGCCGTTGGCCTCGAGGTGACGGGCGACCAGACACACGGTCTGGTGGCAAACCGGTCACATCGAGACAAGAAGCGCGGCGTCGACCTCCTGGCCCTTGAATGCCGCCAGCAAGGCGGGCGCCAGTTCCTCGCGTACGCGACGTTGCGAATAGACGGCGCCCATGCATGAAAATACCTCGTTGGCGAGCTTGCCGATGAACCCCTCGGCCTCCAGCGCGTCGAGCGCGCGCAGGGGGAAGATACAGCCGGGGTCGCGCCTCGCATCGACCAGGTAGTTCTCGGTCAGGTGCGAAAAGCGCAGTTCGCGGTCCGCCGTCGATGCTGGTATCCGACGGAACGAGGCGTCGTCCTTATAGTGATAGGCGACCTGCCCCAGCGCATAAGCGCCGGAGGTTGACAGCATGCCGATGCGGGCCGCGGACAACGGTTTTGTTAGCGGCTGCCATGCCGGAGGGTCTTCAGCCTTGAACCATCGGTAGGGGGCGTAGCCCAGGCGCAGGTAGCGCTCGGCGATGGACTGCATGTAGGCAACGGTCATGGGTGCTCCCTCCTTTCGATCTACAGAATATCGAGCAATCCGCTCAGATCACTAACGCAGTAGTCCGCGGCGAACTCCGGGACCAGCGCGGGCTCCCCGTGCCGGTTCGACCACGCGCAATGCAATCCGGCGCATTTTGCGCCCAGCACGTCGTTGCCGGAACCCGCGACGTGCAGGATCTGCTCCTGCTGCACTGTCGATGCGGCAAGCGGCAACGCGTACATGGCCGGGTGCGGCTTGTAGAACCCCGCGTGGTCCGAAGCGAACACGTGGTCGAACTCGACGTCGATGGCGCGGATCACCTGCCGCAGCATCGCCTCGTCGCCGTTGGAGAGCACCGCGATCTGGTAACCACGCGACTTCAGCGCCGACAGCGCGCTCGCCGCCTCCGGCCAGGGGCGAAGCCGGTCCCACGCCTCAATCAGGTCGCGCCGCTCTCCGTCCGCCAGCGGCAGCGCGGCACTCCGGAAGGTGAAGTCCATTGCCCGCTCGGTCACTGCGCGAAAGGATACCCGCCCGCGCTGCAGCGAATTGACGAGCTGCGCGTACTCGAGCTGCTTTGCACGCCAGTTGCGAACCAGAAGTTGCGCATTGCCCGCCTGCCCGTGGATCCGCTCGACGACCGGCACAAGGCTACCGATCACGTCGAACAACGCGGTGTAGACGTCGAACGTGATCAGCCTGAAGCGGGTCGCAGACACTATGGGGCGAGTGCCGTCTCGGCGGCCACATTGCCGCCGGCGATCCGGCCGCTGATGAAGCATTCGGCCAGGTTGCCGCCAGCCAGATAAAGGAATCCCCAGATGCTGCCCAGTTCCCCCGCGACGTAAAGCCTGGGGATCACTTCACCGAACGGATTGCGCACTCGCTGCCCGACATCGTGCACCAGCCCGCCCTGCGTGTTGGAGACGACCGGCCAGACCTCGCCGAAGTAGTACGGCGGCGACCCGAGGGGCACGCGGGTCGCTGCGGGGCGGCCGAAATCATCCACGCTGTTATCGGTGCATTCGCGGTTCCAGCGCACGAAAGTCTCCGCGAGCGCCGGTTCGGGCACTTTCATCAGCCGCGCGAGTTCGGCGATCGACTCCGCGCGCTTCAGGATCCCCAGCCCGACTTCGCGCAGATTGTCCTGGCTCCAATCGTAGGTCTTGATCTCGGGGTCATTGATGAAGGACTTCGCGACCGGATACATCCTGCGCCCCGCTTCGTCGAACACGAGATAGGCGGGCATCGCAGGAAAACGCGTGGTGGTGGCATCGAAACGATCAAAGGCGCGATGTCCGGTGTCGTGCGCGTACGGCTCGTATTCGTTCATGAAGCGACGGCCGGTCTGATCGACCAGGATCCACGACATGCGCACCGGCGCCGAAGGCAGGCCGGGAACCCAATCGGGCAGCTTCTTGGTGCGGATGCCGAACACGTAGGCCGGGTCGGTGTGGCGAAAGCCGTAGCTCCCGTGGAAATGCCACATGTGCCAGATGTCCGCGCCCAGCACCTGCGCCATCCGGATGCCGTCGCCCGTGTTGCCGCGGGTTGCCGCCGGCAGAACCGGGTAGAACTGCCAGAACTGCCGCTGCATGACTGCGTCCGACTCGAACCCGCCGCAGGCGAGGATCACGCCGTGACGCGTACCGATGCGGCGGCTGCCATTGGCGGTGCGAACCTCGACGCCGAGGATTTCGCCCGCGTCGCCGTGCACCAGACGCTCGACCGGCGAAGACAATCGCACCTCGATCCTGTCGCGCGCACGAACGTTGTCGTCCAGCACTTTGAACGCGTTGATGCCGGCACGCAGCGACGTTGCGTTCGGGTATTCCGTGCTCGCGTCGAAGTCCGGCACGGACTCCACTTCGATGAACTGAAAGGCATCGTGGCCTGCCAAAGCGTAGCTGGCGGGCCGGTCGAGCGTAGTCAGCTTCGCGCCATTGATGGCGGCAAGTGCGGCCAGCTCGCCCGGCAGACGCGTCAATTCGACGGCGAACGCGGCAAGCAGCTCATCCGGGACGGAACCCGCATTGGTGGCGCGCAGGTAGGCGAGCGCTTTGTCCGCATCAGTCGCCACGCGCATGCCGCCACCCGAACAGATCGAGATGCCGCCCGGGACGGCCATCTTCTCCAGCAGCAGCACGCGCTTGCCGGCATCGGCCGCGGCGATCGCCGCGGCTGCACCCGCGAAACCGTAACCCGCGACGATAACGTCAGTGATTTCATCGAACTTCTCCGCTCGCCTTGCCATCAGTTCACGGTGATCTTTCGTTCCCGCACGACCTTCGCCCACAATTCGCGCTCCGCCGCCATCGCTTTGCCCATTTCGGCTGGAGTGTCGCCAACCGGCACCATTCCGAGTACGTAAAAGCGCGCTTTGAGCTCGGTCGACTCGAGCGCCTTGCGCGTGTCGCGATGGATCTTGTCGATGATCTCCTGCGGGGTTCCCGTGGGCGCGACGATGCCGAACCAGCCCGAGTTCTCGAAGCCGGGCAGGTCCTTGGCGATGGGTGGCACGCCCGGAAGTTGCGGCACGGAAGCGGTGCTGGTGACGCCCAGAGCCCTCAGGCGCCCCTGGTTGATCAATCCGACGGCACCGGCGACGTTGGCGAGGAAGAAGCCGACCTGCCCCGAAACCAGATCGTTCAGCCCCGGTCCCTCGCCCTTGTACGGGACGTGCTCCGCATCGATCCGGGCTGCGGAAACAAAGTTCTCCGCCGCGAGGTGGATCTGCGACCCGATGCCTGCCGAGCCGAACGTGAGCCGCCCCGGCTGCGCCCGTGCCGCGGCGATGAACTCGGCGGTGGTCTTGTAGGGCGAGTTCGCCGGCACGACGAGCACCTGCGGTCCGGTCACCACTTTCGTCACCGGCACGAAGTCCTTTACCGGGTCGTAGGACATCTTGCGGTAGATATGCTGGTTCGCAGTCAATACGGACCCTGACGGAAAAAACAGCGTGTAGCCGTCAGGCGTCGCACGCGCTGCCTCCGTCGCACCTACGCCGCCACCCGCGCCGCTGCGATTCTCGACGACAACCGATTGACCCCAGGCCAGAGTCAGTTGCTGGCCGAGCAGGCGCGCCGCGATGTCGGTCGCGCCCCCGGGCGCGAACGGCACGATGAACTTCACCGGTTTCAGCGGCCATTGCTGCGCGGCGACCGCGGCCGAAAAACACAGGCCCGCTGTCAGGGCCAGAATCTTCACGAGTTTCATTTGGCTATTCTCCTTGTCGCATTGGATCCGGCGCCCAACGACGCCCTGCCGTCAAGTCCTCTACCGGAAAGGGTCGATCCCGGTCAATTCGCGACCCTGAATCAACGTAAGGATACCCGGCGTGCCGTCCGGAATCGTCAGCGTCCTCACGTCGCGGGCAAGCTGTTCGAGACCGAGTTCGGTGCTTAAGCCCATCGCCCCATGGATGCGCATGGCCAGCGCGATAGCCTTGTCGCACGAATCAACCGCGTAGCGTTTTGCCATGGCGGACAATCCGTTGGCGCGTTCGCCCCGGTCCAGCGCAGCGAGCGCGTTGTAGCACAGGAGGCGGCTGGAAATGACCGCTGTCTCGATTTCGGCGAGGTCGCTCTGAACCAGCTGGAACCCGCCGATGTACCGCCCGAACTGCTTGCGCGTTGTCGCATATTGGCGTGCGGCATCCAGCGCTTTCTGACCTGCGCCGACGGCAAGCAGCCCAACGAGCGGGCGGTTGGCCAGCCACGTCAGTGTGAGCAGTTTCGCCGTCTCCCCGGTATCGGGGCACAAGTTCCGCTTCGGCACGCGGCAGGCATCAAATAGAACCTCGCCCAGCGGCGCCTGGCGCAAGCCATGCATCCGGACTTCGCGGGCCTCGAACGGTGATTCCACAGGGTCGACGAGCACCCTCGCAAGGCTGGAGGTGCCGTCAGCATTCACTTTGCGGCATGTGACGTTCATCAGGTCGCAGACTGTGGAATTCGAGATCCACTGCTTGCGCCCCTTGAGCACGAGGTGGTCGCCGTCCTCGACCACGCTGGTCTTGATGCCGCGCGGGTCGGACCCGACATCAGGCTCAGTGCTGGCGGTGCATGCGATCTTGCGCCCGGCCATGAGGTCGGCGAGATAGCGCTCTTTTTGCTCCTCGTTGCAACCGAAAAATACACGCGCCGTAGTCGCTTCATGCGGTTGTACGATCAGTGTTACGCACGGCGGGATCTGCTCCGTAATCAGCCCGTAGTCGAGCATGCTCAATCCCGCCCCGCCGCTCGCCTCCGGTATGCGTGCAGAGGTGAGACCCAGTTCCGCCGCTTTTTCCATGACCTTGAGGATGACGGGCTTGGGCAACGCGCGATCCTTGTCGTTCGCATCCAGGATCGGCTGCATGTGCTTCTCGACCAGCCGGCGGGCCGCCTCCACCATCATTCGCTGCGCTTCGTTCAGTGAAAAATCCATCTGGTCGGCCCCTCCGGGTTCAGGCGTGCGCCTCTAACGACTTCACGTCGTCGGGCTGGTAGCCAAGTTCTGAAGAGATTCCGGCGGCGGCGCGAACCACATGCGGAACGCAGCGGCCCACGAGATCGCGAGTCATGCGGAATACCGGCACACCTATGCCGATGGCTGCGACCACTTTCCCCGCGTGGTCCCGCACGGGGGCGGCGACGCCGCCCATTTCCGGGTGATTCTCGGCGCGCGTCACCGCATATCCGGTTGCCGCAATTTCACGCAGCGCTGCACGTATTCGTTTCGGGTCGGTCACGGTCTTGCCCGTGCGAGATTCGAGCGGCCCCGCGAGCGCGCGCTCGGCGTCGGCCGGGTTGAATGCAAGGATGCTTCTGCCCGTAGCCGTGCACCAGGACGGGCTGAGCTGCCCTATTTGCGTCTGCACCCGGATGGACCTGGGACTCTCGACTTTGGAGATGTACACAATGCCCCCAGATACATCGAGCACCGACACGTGCACGGTCTCGTCCGTCGCCGCCACGAGGCGTTCGAGCCACGGTCTCGCGACCTTTACGACGTCCAGTCTTCCGACGGCGGCGGCTCCGAGACGCCACAGCTTCAGCGTCAGGCTGTACTGGCTGCTGCCGGGATCCTGCACGAGGAAACCAGTATTGACGAGCGTGGCCAGCATGCGATGCACGGTACCTTTCGGCTTTCCGGTGGTTGCGACGACGGCGGTGAGCGAAGTGGGCTTGCCCGCCGCCCCGATGACCTCGAGCACTTCGAGCGTCGCGGCTGCCGACGCGATCAGGTGATTGCGGTTCGAAGGGCGTGATTCTGGCGCCCTGCGCTTCCTCTCCTGAGTATCGGTCGACATTGCATCTCCCTCCTGAGGCACGGGCGCCGGGAAATCTGGGCCTCATGTTTTCTACAATGCAGAACTGAAAGTTCCGGGATTCATTTTACGGGCTTGACGCACTGCGCAATACCATGATCCCATTTGTATTCTGCATAGCGAAACCCATGGCCGGAAGCCAGCATATAGACTCTCCGCAGACATGAGCGATTCCGGCCCCCTTTCCACCTATCGCGTGCTCGAACTCGGCTCGACCGCGGCCGGCCCGTTCTGCGCCCGGCTGCTCGCGGACTTCGGCGCCCAGGTGGTGAAGATCGAGGCGGTCGAAGGCGATCCCATCCGGCAGTTGGGCGAAGTCGTGAACGGCAAGTCACTCTATGGCGCGAGCATCTGCCGCAACAAGCTCATCGCGTCGTTCAATTTCCGCAAATCCGAGGCGCGCGAACTCATCAAGGCGGTGATCCCAAAGTTCGACATCGTGGTCGAGAACTTCCGCCCGGGCACGCTCGAAAAGTGGGGCCTCGGTTACGAGGACCTGCGCAAGCTCAAACCCGACCTCATCATGACGCGCATCAGCGGATACGGGCAGACCGGCCCCTACAAGGATCGTCCCGGCTATGGCGTCATCGGCGAGGCGATGAGCGGCCTGCGTCACATGATCGGCGACCCCGACCGGCCCCCATCGCGTGCAGCCATTCCGCTCACCGACTACATCACGGCGCTCTACGCGGCGTTCGGCACGGTCATGGCGGTGGTCGCGCGCCAGAACAGCGGGATCGGCCAGTGCGTGGATGCCGCCCTCGTCGAGTCCGCTTTCAGCTTCATGGAGTACCACGTCCCTGCGTTCGAGAAGTCCGGCAAGATCGGCATGCGCACCGGCCCGCGGCTTCCCGACAGCGCGCCCAACACTCTCTATCCCACGCGATGCGGCAACTACATCCATATTGCCGCGCTTGCCGATACGGTGTTCCGGCGGCTCGCGATCGCCATGGACCGGCCCGAGCTCGGCACCGACCCGCGCTTCGCGGAAATGAAGATCCGCAACGTGAACCAGGAACTGATCGACACCATCGTTGCCGAATGGACTGCCAGTCGCGACATAGGCGAACTCGAGGCACTTCTCAACAAGTGCGACGTGCCCGCGAGCCGGATCTTCACGATGGAGGACATCTTCAAGGACCCCCACTACCGCGCGCGCGACATGCTCGTGCCCACGCCCGACGATGAACTCGGTAGCGTAACGCTCGCCGGGGTGGTGCCCAAGCTCTCGGCCACGCCCGGAAAGCTCCGCTGGGCAGGGCACAGGATAGGCCAGGACACCCGCGAGTTCCTCAAAGAGGCGGCGCGCCTGTCGGACGTGGAAATCGACCGGCTTGTCGCCGACGGCGTAATCTTCTGCGACCCGAAATCAGAATCGCTGCGCGCGGCCTCCGGCAAGACCGGCTGATTCGCCAGCCAAATCACCACGACAACCAAGGCACGATTCCATGGCTCCCTTCAAGGCGTTTCGCGTCCACACCATCGACGGCAAACCGGTTTGCCGTTTCGAGAAGCTTGCGATGGATGACCTCGACCCCGGCGCCGTCGTGATCAAGATCGCGTACTCTGCTATCACCTATAAGGATGCGATGGCTGCGCGCGGCGTGGGCAAGAACGTGCGGACCGACCGCCCCTGCGTCACCGGTGTCGACCTGTCGGGCGAAGTCGTCTCTTCCCAGGATCCGCGCTTTGCCGCAGGCGACCTGGTTGCGGTGACAAACTACAAGCTCGGCAACGATCACGATGGCGGCTACGCGGAGTATGCCCGTGTGCCGGGCGACTGGATCGTGTCCCTCCCGGCAGGCCTGTCGCTTTACGAGGCGATGGGCCTGGGCACCTCCGGCCTGACGGCCGCGCTCGCGCTGGATCGCGTAGAGGCAGCGGGACTTACGCCTGCGGCAGGCGCCGTTGGCATCACGGGCGCCACGGGCGGCGTTGGCAGCCTCGCGGTGAACATGTTCGCGCAGCGCGGCTACAAGGTCATCGCGATTTCAGGCAAGCGCGAGCAGGAAGGATTCCTCAGGTCGATCGGCGCACAAAGCATCATCGGCCGCGAAGAGTTCCTCGCCGATCGCGCGTCGCTGGCCAAGCCGCTCTTTGCCGGCGCGCTGGACAACGTCGGCGGCGTCTACCTGGACCGGCTGGCGGCAAAGATGCAGCCCTGCGGCAAGCTCGCCGTCGCAGGCATGGCCGTCGGCGCCGAAGTCACGACCACTGTGCTGCCGCTGATCCTTCGCTCGATCGACATCCTCGGCATCAACGTTTCCCGCCAGCTCCAGATGAAAGAGAGGCGCAGGCTCTGGGAACGCATGGCCACCGACCTCAAGCCGAAGAACCTTGCTGAAATCTCGCGCGCGATCCCGTTCGAAGACCTCGACAAGACGATGGACAAGTTTTTCGATGCAAGCACGGTCGGCCGCGTCGTCGTCGAGGTGGGATCGAAAGCGCCAGTCCGCGGCTGATGCCTTCAAAACAAAGTCGAAGGAGGGGGACATGAAGAAACTACTGACGCTTCTCGGTACGATCGGTGCCATCGGCCTGGTGCAGGCGTTCGGCGTCCACGCACAGGACTATCCATCCCGCCCCGTCAAGATCGTCGTGCCGTACGCAGCCGGCGGCAGCACGGACATCCTGACGCGCATCATCGCGCAGAGACTGACCGCGCGCGTCGGCCAGAGCGTGCTCGTTGAGAACAAGCCGGGGGCGAACGGCGTCATCGGCACCGAGGCGGTGGTGCGCAGCACCGCCGATGCTTACACCCTCCTGATGATGACCAACGGGCAGACGATCAGCGTCGGCCTGGTTGCGAAACTGCCCTTCGACACGGAGAAGGATCTCGTGCCGATCATCAACGTGGGATCGATGCCCAACGTGATCCTGGTCCATCCTTCGCAGCCGATTAAAACGATCGTAGACCTCATCGAGTACGCCAAGGCAAACTCCGGCAAGCTTTCCTATAGCCATGCTGGCGTGGGATCACCGCAGCACCTGACGGGCGAGCTCTTCAAGCTGGTGACCAAGACGAACGTCGTCGGCGTGCCCTACAAGGGAGGGGGGCCGGCAGTCGCGGACGCGGTCGCCGGCCAGGTCCAGATGGTCGTCGCCGGCGTGCCCGCCGTCAGCGGGCACATTTCATCGGGTCGCCTGCGCGCCCTTGCTGTCACCAGCCTCAACCGGTCCGCTCTGCTCGCGGACGTGCCCACGGTTGCGGAAAGCGGATACCCCGGCTTCGACGCCAACTTCTGGATCGCGCTGGTGGGTCCGCGCGGCATGCCGAACGAGGCGGTGCAGCGCCTGAATTCGGAGCTCAATGCCGTGCTCAAGGATGCGGAGATCGGCAAGCAGTTTGCATCGCAGGGCGCCTCGCCTGTCGGCGGCACCCCCGCCCAACTCGGCGAATTCATCAAGAACGACATTGCCATCTGGATACGCGTCATCCGGGACGCCAGCATCAAGGTCCAGGATTGATCGGGACTCCGGAAGGCGCCTAGCCGGAGAAGCGTTCCAAATGGTGGTCGATGTCGCCGAACTGCTGCGCGATCATGGTAAGCCGCCGGAAGGTGTGACTGACTTTCATCTCCTCGGTCATGCCCATGCCGCCATGCAGCTGGATCGATTCCTGGCTCACATGGCGGCAGGCTTCCGACACGCGCACCTTGGCGGCCGAAACCAGGCGTTTTCTCTCGGCCGGGTCTTTTTCCGAGTCGACTTTGTCGCAGGCAAGGCACGCCATCGACTTGGCCTGCTCGTAGCTGACCACCATATCGACCATGCGGTGCTGTAGCGCCTGGAATGCGCCGATCGGCACACCGAACTGCTTGCGGGTCTTGAGGTACTCGAGCGTCGCATCGTTGGCCGACCTGATTGCACCGACCGCCTCTGCACAAACGAGCGCAGTGGCATAGTCGACGACCTCCTCGATCAGCGCGAGGCCTTCGCCCTCATTGCCGATCAGCGCATCAGCACCGACCGAAGCCCCTTTGAGAACCATGTCGCAGGCACGCAATTCGTCCAGCGTCCGGTACGCCTTGATCGTGACGCCGGGCGCATTGGCGTCGACGAGGAACAGGCTGATGCCCTTCGAGTCGGTATCCGCGCCCGAGGTTCGCGCCGAAACGACGATCTTGTCGGCGCACGGTCCGTGCACCACGACACTTTTCTCACCGTCGATGACGTAGCCGCTGCCGGATTTCCTGGCCTTGGCGGCGACATGAGCGAGGTTGTAACGGGCGCCTTTCTCGGTCTGCGCGAAAGCCAATTTGAGCTTGCCTTCGATGACCTGGGACAGAACGGCTTTCTTCTGGGCCGCGCTACCGCCGCGCGCGACGAACTGCGCGCCCATGGTGGTGGCCAGGAATGGCTCCACGACGAGGCCCTCCCCGATCGACTCCATGATCCCCATCATGTCCAGGGCGCCGCCGCCAAAACCGTCGTGATCCGTCGAAACCGGCAGGCCTAGCAGGCCCATCTCGGCGAAGGTACTCCATACGTCGTCGCTGTAGCCCTTGTCTGAAGCGACGATTTTCTTGCGGGACTCGAAATCGTAGTCCTTGCCGATGAAGCGCTTGACCGAATCGGCAAGCAGTTGCTGTTCTTCGTTGTAGTCGAAATTCATTGCTTTCTCCTCACAGGCCCAGCGACATCTTGGAAATGATGTTGCGCTGGATTTCGTTCGAACCGGCGTAGATGGTGGTCTTGCGCGTGTTGCAGTAGCGCGGCGCGAGGGACGCGGTGAATGCGTCGAAGTCGCCGCCGTTCATCGGCTTGAAAGGCTGGGCCATCGGGCCGACGGCCTGCATCATGAGTTCGGTAAGCGATTGCTGGATCTCCGTGCCCTTGATTTTGAGCATCGATACGTCCGCCCCCGGCGGTTGCCCGCTGCGGCGCATCTGGTCGAGGAACCTCAGGTTCGTGATTTCCAGCGCCATGAGCTCGATCTCGACTCGCGACAGCTTGTCGCGGAACCGCACGTCGTCAATCAACGGCTTACCGTCCTTGAGTTGCGTGGCCGCAAACTCCTTGAGTTTCGAAAGCTCGCGCTTGGACACGCCGATGCGCCCGGTGTTCATCCGCTCGTGTCCGAGCAAGTACTTGGCGACCGTCCAGCCCTTGTTCTCCTCGTACACGAGGTTCTCCATTGGCACCTTGACGTCCTCGAAAAACACTTCGTTCACCTCGTGGCCGCCGTCCATCAGGATCAGCGGCCGCACGGTGACTCCGGGCGTCTTCATGTCGATCAGGAGGAAAGAGATGCCTTCCTGGCGTTTGGACGCCTGCGAATCGGTGCGTACCAGGCAGAAGATCCAGTCGGCATAGTGGCCTAGCGTCGTCCATATCTTCTGGCCATTGACGAGGAAATGGTCACCCTTGTTCTCGGCTTTTGTCTTGAGCGAAGCGAGGTCTGACCCGGAACCTGGCTCCGAATAGCCCTGGCACCAGAAATCGTCGCAGTCGTAGATGCGCGGCAGGAAGCGCTTCTTCTGGGCCTCGGTGCCGAATTTGTGGAGAACCGGCGCGCACATCGTCAGGCCGAAGGGGATCAAAGGCGGGGTCCCGGCAAAACCGCATTCCTCTTCGAAGATGTAGCGCTGCACGACGTTCCAGCCTGTGCCGCCCCACTCCTTCGGCCATGCCGGCGCGATCCATCCCTGCTTGGCGAGGATCTTGTGCCAGCGCACGAGATCTTCCTTCGCCAGGTGCTCGTGGTCGCCGACCTTGTCCGACAGGTCGGAAGGGAGGTTCTTCGCCAACCAGCCGCGCACTTCGTCGCGAAAGGCAAGCTCTTCGTTGGAATAGTTCAGGTCCATGCGGGGCTCCTAGGGCGTGTTGCCATACCGGCACGGCGCGTCCTGTTCTTTTGGCTTGGCGGAGCTACCGGGAGGGTACGGGGGAGGCGCGCAGTGCACCCCTCTGCTGATAGTTTAGCCGAGAGAGAAGTCGACGACCATTTTTCCCGCGGTTTTCACGCCGATCTTCGCCGTTTCAAACGCGCTGGTCAGAGGATCGTCACGCCTCCGTCAGCGACGATGCACTGGCCTGTGATGAATGCCGCCGCCTGCGACGCGAGAAACACGGCGATGCCACCGATATCGCGGGGCTCGCCGATGCGACGCAACGGAGTGGCCTCCTCGCGCGCCCGGCGCCGTTCGTCGTCTTCCCAAAGGGCCTTGGCGAAGTCGGTCTTGATCAGGCCGGGCGCGATCGCATTGACGCGCACGTTTTTAGGCCCCCACTCGGCCGCCAGGTTCTTGACCAGCATGTGGTCGGCGGCCTTCGATATGCCGTAGGCGCCGATGATCGTGTTCGCTTTAAGTCCTGCGATCGATCCAACCATGATCACGCTGCCGCCGCCACGCTCGGCCATTCCAGGAATCACGAGATTCGCCAGCCAGAGGTTCGACTTCACGTTCGAGCCCATGACCTTGTCGAAGACCTCGTCGCTCAGGCCTCCGAGGGGGCCGTAGTAGGGATTGATCGCGGCATTGCAAACCATGATGTCGACCTTTCCCCAGGCCTTGACGGTGGCTGCCACGAGAGCGCTCACTTCCTCCTTGCGGCCTACGTTGCAGGGCTGCGCCATCACGGTCAGACCCTCTTTCGCAAGCTCGGCACGGGTCGCCTCGCAGGCGTCCGCCTTGCGGCTGGAGATCATGACCTTGGCGCCGGCGCGGCCGAGTTCTTCGGCGATCGACTTGCCGATGCCCTTGGTCGAGCCGGTCACAATGGCCACTTGGCCGGAAAGGTCGAAGAGTGAAGGCAGCGCAGTAGGCATGGCGAACCCTTTGGGTGTGACAGTTGGCGAGGGTCCTAAGGGTAGCCAATAACAAACGAACTTGCCGCGAACGAAAAGCCTGGCCGGGCTGCCCCTAGCCAATGAGCGTTTCGCGTTATGCAAGATCTGCATGGTGTTTACACCCATGATTTCGATCTGCGAAACATGATACGACTAAGTTGACAGAGGGGGGCCCCTGCCGAACAATCGCTCTGCGAAACAAGTTCAGCTGCCTGCAGTTTCGCTTGCGCGCTTCGATCGCGCGATTCCCAGGAGTCCCTCATGCCCGGCACCAGAATCGGGCGGCTGGAATTTCCCCGGTTTCACCGGTAGAGACCACAGGGCAGCAACTAACCAAGGAGATCACAAGATGGGCGCACCCGAGTCCAACGTACCCCTTTCTGCACCGGCCGCTTTGCCCGCGTACAGCTACGAGCATGAAGGCGACCGCCAGTTCGCCACCACCCTCGCGCGAGGATTGGAGGTCTTGCGTTGCTTCACGCCGCTCGAGCCGATGCTCGGCAACAAGGAGATTTCCGTGCGGACCGGCTTGCCGAAGCCGACGGTGTCGCGGCTGACTTACACGCTGACCAAGCTGGGGTACCTGCGCCACAACATGCGCCTTGGCAAATACCAGCTTGGATCCGCCGTCCTCTCGATCGGTTACCCGCTGCTGGCGAGCATGAGCGCGCGCCAGGTAGCCCGGCCGCACATGAAGGACCTGGCCGACCATGCGAATGCATCTGTATCGATGGGCATCCGCGACCGCCTCAACGTCGTGTTCGTCGAGAGCTGCCGTTCGGCAAGCGGGACGCCTTCGCTGCCGGACATTGGCACTTCGGTCCCGATCGCCCAGGCTTCGGTGGGTCGCGCCTTCCTTGCGGCCTGCACCCCCGCGGAGCGAGAGGCGGTGCTCAACCAGATGAAGGTGAAGGAACCCGAGATGCACCGCAAATACCGGGCGCAGATCGACAAGAGCCTGCAGGAGATCCGCGAGCGCGGTTTCTGTGTTTCTTATGGCGACTTGCGCCGTGAGATCCATGCGGTCGGCGTGCCGATGCGCCGCACGGTCGATGGCGAGATCGTGGCATTCAACTGCAGCATCCCGGCCTTCATGCTCAAGAAAGGCCAGATCGAGGACGACATCGGGCCGCGCCTCGTGCAAATGGTCAGGAATATCGAGGCTGCGCTGGGCATGCACTGATGGCTGCGGAGGCCGGGAACTTCGGGGTCGATGCCACGCGGCACGGAAGGGTCCTTCAGCTTTCCATCCGCAATCCGGCGCAGCGTAACGCGATCAAGCCGGAGATCTCGGCCGAACTGGCGCGCCAGCTCAGGCTCGCTTCGTTCGACCAAGCCATAGGGGCGATCGTGCTGCGCGGGGAAGGGGAGCATTTCTGCGCCGGCGGCGACCTGTTGACTCTCGGCGAAAGCCGGCGCACCAATCCGCCACAGCACCATTTCGATCGCGTCGCAAAACTGAACGAGCTCGTGCGCTGCATGCGCGACTGTGCGAAACCTATCGTTGCCGCGGTCGAAGGCCACGCGGCCGGGGCCGGTTTCTCCGTGGCGCTCGGTTGCGACCTCATCGTTGCAGCCGAGGACGCGCAGTTCACGATGGCCTATGTGAAGATCGGCCTCAATCCCGACGGCGACGGGTCGTATTTCCTCGCCCGCGCGCTCCCCCTTCAACTGGCCAACGAGCTGATGATGACCGGTACGCCGGTTTCCGCGGTGCGGCTCCATACCGCCGGTCTGGTCAATCGATGCGTGGCTGCAGGGACTGCTACAGCGGAGGCGATGCAATTCGCCGCCGAGCTCGCGAACGGCGCAACGCGCGCCATCGGCCGCATCAAGCGTCTGGGCAACGAGGCGCAGAGCAACGACTACAGCCAGCACCTCGAGCTCGAGCGCTCCCTGTTCGTGGAGGCCTTGCACGGCGAAGAGGCGGCCGAGGGAATCGGTGCGTTCCTGGAAAAGCGTAAGCCACGCTTCCACGGCTGAGACGGTGACCCTCTTCGGAAGCATGGCCTGGACGCGCCGCTGATGCGAATGCGGTCTGGCCGCATCTCTAGCGTGAATTGCGCACCCGCGGCCAACACCTGAAAAGCCAGCCATGATCCGAGACCCGAAGCACGTGGCGAGACTGCTCGATTCGACGCGCAACTTCGTGCGCGACGTGGCAATCCCGAACGAGGAGCGCGTCGAGCGCGAAAATGCGATCCCTGAAGAGATCGTGGCGCAGATGCGCAAGCTCGGATTCTTTGGCTGGAGCATTCCCGAGGAGTACGGTGGCGCGGGACTCACCACCGAGGAACTGTGCCTGGCGAACATGGAAATTTCGCAGTGCGCAGTTGCGTACCGTGCGCGTGCCGGCACCAACACCGGGATCGGGGCCGAAGCGATCATCCAGGACGGCACCGAAGAGCAAAAGCGCAAATACCTGCCGCGCCTCGCCACGGGCGAAATCACCGGCTGCCTTGCGGTCACCGAACCCGAAGCCGGTTCCGACCTTCTTGGTGGCCTTGCAACTACGGCAGTCGAGGACGGCGACCACTACGTGCTGAACGGGACCAAGCGCTACATCACGAACGCTCCGCTCGCCGATATCTTCACCGTCCTCACCCGCAGCGACCCTGCGAACAAAGGGGGCTCCGGCACCACTTCTTTCTTGGTCGAGCGCGCCACCCCGGGACTATCGACGGGGCCGGAGCACAAGAAGATGGGTCAGGAAGGTTCACCGGTTTCGGAGGTGTACTTCAAGGATTGCAGGGTGCCGAAATCGGCTGTTCTGGGCGGGGTGCCCGGACAAGGATTTCGCGCGGTGATGAAATCGCTCAACAAGCAACGCATCAACTTGGCCTCCCTCTGTACGGGACCGGCGATTCGCCTGCTCGACGAAGCGCTGCGCCATGCGACGACACGCAAACAGTCCGGCAAGGCGATCGGTGAGTTCCAGCTGGTGCAGGCGATGCTCGCCGATTGCAAAGTCGAGATTTCCGCGGCGCGTGCCCTGATCCTCGAGACGGCCCGCAAACGCGACCTGGGCGAAGACGTCACGATGGAAGTGTCGATGTGCAAGTACTACGCTTCCGAAATGGCCGGCCGCGTGGCCGATCGCGTAGTGCAGATCTTCGGGGGCGCCGGCTATTGCGAGGATATCGGTGGATCAGTCCCGCGCTTTTACCGGGATGTGCGGCTGTTCCGCTTGTATGAAGGCACCAGCCAGATCCACCAACTAAACATCGCGCGCCACTTGTTGCGCGGCGAGCGTTAAAAATTTTCCGGAGGGGAAACATGAACGCATTGCGCGGGATTTTCGCAGCTCTTCTGGCTCTTGCTGCGGCCACAGTCGCGGCGCAATCGTGGCCAGCGAAGCCGGTCCGGATCGTCGCGCCCTATGCGGCCGGGGGCAGCAACGACATCGCAGCACGCATCCTCGCCGAGCGCCTTTCGCAGCGGCTGGGGCAGCAGACGCTCGTCGCGAAGAGCGCGCCCGATGGCTACACGCTGTTTTTCTGCGCGGCCCCCCATTCAACCAATCCAGGCCTCTACCCGAAGCTCCCCTATGACACGGTCAGGGATTTTGCCCCTGTAGCGCACGCCGTCAGCGTCCCCATCTTCTTGCTGGCAAGCCTCGGGATGACACCCGTGGGCGGCACGCCGGAGCAGTTCGGTACGTTCATCCGCGCGGACATCGACAAGTGGACCAAGCTGATCCACGAGCGCGGCATCAAGCCGGACTGAACCATGAGCGGACCCCTGACCGGATTGCGCGTCCTCGACATCGCAACGATCGTTGCGGCACCGATGGCCGCCGCATTGCTTGCGGACTACGGAGCAGAAGTGCTCAAGGTGGAGCTGCCTTCGGGCGATGGTGCGCGCGGATTTCCGCCCTTCAAGGAGGGCAAGTCACTTTGGTGGAAAGTTACCAACCGCAACAAGAAGTTCGTGAGCCTCGACCTGAGAAAACCTGAAGGAATTGAGATCCTCAAGAAACTGCTGCCGAAGTTCGACGTCCTGGTGGAAAACTTCCGGCCCGGCACGCTCGACCGGTGGGGCCTGTCGAAGGAGGTGCTCTGGTCGATCCAGCCGCGCCTCGTGATCCTGCGCGCCACCGGTTTCGGGCAGGACGGCCCTTATCGAGATCGGCCTGGATTTGCACGGATATTCGAGGCGATGGGCGGACTCACTTACATCACCGGTGAACCCGACGGCCAGCCGATGCACGCCGGATACCCGATTGGTGACGCGATCGGCGGCGTTTTCGGGGCCCTCGGCATCGTAAGTGCCTTGTGGAAGCGGGCGATGGACCCCGACGCGCCCGGCGAGGAGATAGACCTCTCGATGACCGAGGCGACGCTGCGCCTTCTCGAGTTCCTCGCCATCGAACACGATCAACTGGGCTCCGTGCGCGAGCGCTCCGGCAATGCCAACCAATACTCGGCACCGGCCTCGGTCTACCGCACCAAGGACAACCGGTGGGTGTCGCTGGCTGGGTCGACGAATGTGCTCTACGCCAATAATTGCCGCGCCATCGGCCGCGCGGACCTAATCGACGATCCGCGATTCGCCAGCAACGGCATGCGGGTCCAACACATGGACGAACTCAACGCCATCTTCGCGGCCTGGTGCGCGGGGCAGACGATTGAAACCATCCTGGCGGCGTTCCAGGCGTCGCAAGGCACGATTGCGCCGATCTACTCGATCGACCAGGTCTTTGCCGACCCCCAGATGCAGGCGCGCGACGCGATCACCACGGTCCCGGACAAGGATTTTGGCGCCGTGCGCATGCAGAACGTGGTGCCGCGCTTCGTGAATGATCCGGGGCGCGTACGCAGCACGGGCGGCGCGATCGGGCAGGACAATGCGGAAATCTACGGCGAATGGCTCGGCCTGGGCAGCGAGGACCGGGAGCGACTCAAACAGGCGGGAGTGATCTGATAGCGCAAAATGAGCGCATCTGATCAAGAAGCAGCACACTACACCTGACTGAAGACTGGGATGAATCCATGGGGCCTCTAGCCGGTATCAAGATAGTCGAATTCGAAGCCATCGGCCCAGGGCCGTTCTGCGGCATGATGCTCGCCGACATGGGCGCGGATGTGCTGGTCATCGATCGCCCCGGCGCCACCGATCTGGGCCTTGGGCGCGAGCGACGCCACGACACGATGATGCGCGGCCGCCGTTCGGTCACGCTCGACATGAAATCGAAGGGAGGCGCCGAAGCGGCGCTCGAACTGATCGGCAAGGCCGACGCGCTTATCGAAGGATTCCGGCCCGGCGTGATGGAGCGCCTCGGCATCGGCCCGGATGCCGCGCTTGCCAGGAACCCGAAGCTCGTCTATGGCCGCATGACCGGCTGGGGCCAGGACGGCCCGATGGCCGCTCGCGCCGGCCATGACATCAATTACATAGCGCTGGCCGGTCCGCTCGCCGGCATCGGCAGGGCGGGCGATGCGCCCGTGCCCCCCCTGAACCTTGTCGGTGATTTCGGCGGTGGCGGCATGCTCCTCGCCTTTGGGATTGCAGCCGCGCTGGTCGAAGCGCAACGCTCGGGCAAGGGCCAGGTCGTGGACGCGGCGATGTGCGAAGGCGCGTCGCTGCTCTCGACCATGTTCCACGGCATGCTCGCGTCCAGGCGCTGGACTGAGGAACGGGGCGCGAACTTCCTCGACAGCGGCGCGCCCTGGTATGACACGTACGAGACCAGGGACGGCAAGTACGTCTCGATTGGCTCGATCGAGGGCCGCTTTTATGCCGACCTGCTGCAAAGGCTGGGCATCGCAGGCGAAGAACTGCCGGCGCAACAGGATCGCAAAGGCTGGCCGACGCTGCGTACACGCTATGCCGCCGTCTTCAAGACGAAAACCCGCGATGAGTGGTCCGCAGTCTTCGGGGATTCGGATGCCTGCTTTGCCCCGGTCCTCACTTGGAACGAGGCCTACACGCACCCGCACAACGTCGCCCGAAAGAGCTTTGTCGAAGTCGGCGGCGTAAAGCAGCCCGCGCCGGCGCCGCGCTTTTCGCGCACGCCCGGCGAAGTTTTGCGCAAACCTCCGGAGCGAGGCGAAGGCGGCGCGGCTGCGTTGGCCGACTGGGGCTTTGCGCCGGAAGGGGTCGTAAGGCTCAAGTCGTTGGGACTGGACTTCAATCAATGAACGGCGGCATCACCCCGCCGGCAGCCGGTCCGCTGGCCGGCCTCCGGGTTCTCGATATCTCGAACGTAATCGCCGGGCCGTTTGCCGCCGGCATGCTCGGCGATTTCGGCGCGGAGGTATTGAAAATCGAATTGCCGGGCGCGGGCGACCCGTGCCGTGCCATTCCGCCACATAAGGACGGCAAGCCGCTGATCTGGAAGGTCACCAACCGAAACAAGAAGGCGATCACCCTCGACCTGCGCAAGGCCGAAGGCTGTGCGCTCTTCAAGCGCCTCGTGCCGCTTTTCGACGTACTGATCGAGAACTATCGGCCGGGAACCCTCGACAAGTGGGGCCTCGACAAGACGACGCTCTGGGCGCTTGCGCCGAAACTGACGATCCTGAGACTGACAGGCTTCGGGCAAACCGGACCGTACCGGAACTTCCCGGGTTTCGCCCGCCTGTTCGAAGCCTATTCGGGGCTTACCTATATTACCGGCCAGCGCGACGGGCCTCCCCTGCACCCGGGGTATCCGATCGGCGACCCGATTGCAGGCGTGTTTGGCGCGTTCAGCATCGTGACCGCGCTTTATCACCGACTGCAGCATCCCGATTCGCCGGGCCAGGAAATCGACCTCTCGGCAACCGAGGCGATGATGCGGCTCCTCGAAGTCCTTCCGATCGAATATGACCAGCTCGGGCAGATCCACGAGCGCATTGGCAACGACAACGCTTATGTCGCGCCGGCCAATATCTTCCCGACTGCCGACGGGCACTGGGTGACGTTCACGTGCGCGACGCAGAACATCTTCGAGCGCTTTGCCCAGTTGATCGGGCAACCGGAACTGGTAAAGGACCCGCGCTTTGCGGGGAATGCAGGCCGCGTGCGACACCGCAAGGAAATGGACACCATCGCCGGCGAATGGGTAGGCGCGCGGCCGCTGGCAGAGGTGCTCGAGAAGCTGAGTTCCGCCGACGTCTCGGCTGCCCCGATCTACAGCAATAAGCAAATGCTGGAGGATGCCCATTTCATCGAGCGCGGCGCCGTCACTTCGGTACCCGATGAAGATTTCGGATCGGTGAGGATGCCCGGCGTCGTGCCTCGCTTCTCCGCCACGCCGGGTTCGATCAAGTCCACCGGCCCTGCGATGGGCGCCCACAATGGCGAGGTTTACGGCACCTGGCTGGGCCTCGATCAGGCCGCGCAGGATCGCCTTCGCGAACAAGGTGTGATTTAACCGTCAGGACCGCGGATCATGGTGCGGGGCATGTGGCGACATGGCCGCAAGCAGGCGAGGGGTACTTCGCCGCGCGCACACTGCCTTGCTCGAAGCGTGCGCGTTTAACGGTAACATTGCCTTCTGCCGCCCCCCGGCTCCCTACTAGAGAAGCCAACGCCATGCTCTCCCGCCTGATGCCCCGCGAGGGCAATTTTTTCGAATTGTTCAACGCGCACGCGGAACAGATCGTGCTTGGCAGCCGTGAGCTCGAGCGAATGATGACCGAGTTCAAGGACCTTGAGGCGCGAGCGCAGGGCATCGACATCGCCGAGCGTGCCGCCGACAAGATCACGCACGAAACGATCTCGCTGCTGCACAAGACGTTCATCACGCCGCTGGACCGCGACCAGATCCACCAGCTGATCACCAACATGGACGACGTGCTTGACCTCATGCAGGACGTGGCCGAGTCGGTGGTGCTTTACGACATCCGCAAGATCACTCCGGAGGCCAAGCAGCTGAGCGAGATCTGCCAGATGAGTTGCGAACGCGTCAAGATCGCAGTCGGGTTGCTTTCCAATCTTCGTGATCCCGAGGCTATCCTCAAGACTTGCGAGGAGATCGACCGCCTCGAGTCGGATGCCGACCGCGTGATGCGCTCGGCCATGTCCAAGCTTTTCCGGGACGAGTCGGACGTAAAGCAGTTGATCAAGCTTCGCACCATCTACGACCTGCTCGAGGAAATCACCGATCGCTGCGAGGACGTCGCGAACATCATCGAAGGCATCGTGCTGGAAAACTCGTAGGCTGCGCAGGGTGGAAGTCCTCAGCATCAGCCTGTGGGTCGTGATCGTGCTGATCCTGGTCGCACTCGCCTTCGACTTCATGAACGGCTTCCATGACGCGGCCAATTCGATCGCCACGGTGGTTTCGACGCGCGTGCTCAAGCCGCAGCAAGCGGTCCTGCTCGCCGCCTTCTTCAACTTTGCCGCCTTGTTCATCTTCCACTTCAAGGTCGCCACGACAGTGGGCAGCGGCATCATTGACCCGGGCATCGTCGACCACTATGTCGTGTTCGGCGCACTGGTCGGGGCAATCATCTGGAACGTCATTACCTGGTACTACGGCATTCCGTCGTCCTCGTCCCACGCGCTGATCGGCGGGCTGGTCGGTGCGGCAGTCGCCAAAGCCGGCACCTGGGCGTTGATTCCGGCGGGCCTGTGGAAAACACTGGTCTTCATCCTGGTGTCCCCGCTACTGGGATTTCTGCTCGGGGCACTTCTCCTGCTTGCGGTTTCCTGGCTCTTCGTGCGCTCAACCCCGAGCCGCGTCGACCGCTGGTTCCGCCGCCTGCAGCTTGTGTCCGCGTCGCTCTACAGCCTAGGGCATGGCGGAAACGACGCACAGAAGACTGCGGGCATCATCTGGATGCTTCTGATCGCGGCCGGATACGTCAAGACCTCGGACCCGTTCCCGATGTGGGTCGCGGTGATCTGCTACATTACAATCGCGCTGGGCACGATGTTCGGCGGCTGGCGTATCGTCAAGACTATGGGCCAGAAAATTACCAAGCTCAAGCCGGTCGGCGGATTCTGCGCCGAGACCGGGGGCGCAATCACGCTGTTTCTCGCCACCTCATTGGGTATCCCGGTTTCGACCACCCACACGATTACCGGCGCGATTGTCGGCGTTGGCGCTGCGCAGAACGTGGCGGCAGTGCGTTGGGGCCTCGCCGGCAACATCGTCTGGGCCTGGGTGCTCACGATCCCCTGCTCTGCCTTCATGGCCGGGATCGCGTGGTACCTTGGGCGAATGCTGCTGGGCTGACGGCGCTGCGCGCAGAGTTCGCTGATGGAAACCGTATTTTTCTGGGTATCGAAAGTCGCGTGGTACCTGATTGCGCCGGACAACGCCATGGTGCTTCTGGTGCTTGCTACTTGGATCCTGCTCATGCGCGGAGCGGTCCGGTGGGCGAAGCGGGTTTTGAGTTTTGTGGTTGCAGCCCTGCTGGTGCTGGCCTTCCTGCCCGTCGGCGAGTGGCTCCTTTACCCACTGGAGGCACAGTTTCCCGCCAACCCACCGCTGCCGGAAAAGGTCGACGGGATCATCGTGCTCGGCGGCCCGGAGGACGCAGTACTCTCTTTAGTGTGGGAGCAAGTCGAAGTCGACGAAGCGGCGGAGCGATTTCTGGCGTCGATCGCGCTTTCGCGCCGCTATCCTCAGGCCAAGATCGTGTTCACGTCGGGAAGCGGGAGCCTGGGCAATCAGCGTCTCAAAGGCGCGGACGTGGCGAGAAAGCTCTACGAGGAACAAGGGCTTGACCCCAGCCGCCTGGTGTTCGAAAGCGAGTCGAGAAATACGGTGGAGAACGTCTCTCTTAGCAAGGCGCTCTTGAAGCCGGCTCCAGGCGCAACCTGGGTGGTCGTCACCTCCGCGTTTCACATGCCGCGGTCCATCGGGATTTTCTGCAAAGCCTCCTGGCCTGTGATCGCCTACCCGGTGGACCATCGAACATTCAAGGGAAATCTCATCCGTACCGACATCGGTCTTATCGGCAACCTGAATGACTTCTCCCTCGGCTTCAAGGAGTGGTTGGGGCTCACTGTCTCTTTCATTACTGGCCGGATCAGCGGCCTGTTCCCCGCCGGTTGCGACGCGAAGTCCTGACGCGTTTGGTTCAGCGCGCGAAGCTCGATACCCCGCGTCAAAAGAAGCTTTCCTCTACAGTGATGATGTCGCCGGGGTTTACGCTGGCGTTGAGATCAACACGCTTCGGCGTTTGCGAAGAGTCGTTCCCATGGCATACAGAGTCCGCGACGCAGGAGGTAGGCGCCTCCCTATGTTTCCTCAATATTCGACCAAGCCTGCGTACTTGGGCAACGTGAACCGCTTGATAAAGGGTGCGCTCACGCGCCTGAACCCGCGCCCCGATCCTGGGAAACTCGCCACTACACTTAGGACTTCGGTGTGAGACTGCGAACGGAACACGCAGTCGCGCGTGACAAGGTCTTTCCTGGGTTCGCGATAGTTATAAATCTCGCGGATCATCGCTTCCCGGACGCGCAGCAACTCCTCTTCGTCAACCGGCGGCGCCGCCTGACCGTACGCGAATATCCCCGCTATCCCGCACATTTAGTACTACGAAAGTACTCGATCGTCTTGGCCAAGCCGGCTTCGAGGGCCACACCCGGCTCCCAGCCGAGCGCCCCACGCGCAAGGGTGATATCGGGTTGGCGCTGTGTCGGGTCATCGCCGGGCAGGGGGCGGAACTCGATCGCCGAACTGGAGCCCGTCATCGCGATGACCAGCTTCGCGAGCTCCATGATCGTGAACTCCCCTGGATTACCGACGTTTACCGGACCGGTGAAGTCATCGCGCGTGCGCATTGTGCGCATCAGCGCCTCGATCAGGTCGTCCACATAACAGAAAGAGCGGGTCTGATTGCCGTTGCCAAAGATCGCGATCGGCTCGCCGTTCAACGCCTGGACGATGAAATTCGACACCACGCGTCCGTCATTCGGCTGCATGCGGGGGCCATAGGTATTGAAGATCCGGGCTACCTTGATGCGAAGGTTGTGTTGGCGATGGTAGTCAAAAAAAGCGTCTCGGCGCAGC
>CANKMT010000060.1 GCA_947482825.1 Betaproteobacteria bacterium
GGTTCCATGCGGATGAGGTAGCGGATGTCCGTTTGCAGGCGCTGGATCAGCGCGACGAGAAAGTCCACCGAGGGCGTGGGTTTCCTCGCAATGCCCGCGAGGTACTTCGCGAACAGCGGCGTCTGCGGGAGCTTCACCATGTAGGGCGCCAACTCGTGCAAGAGCATCGGGTCTTCGTAGGCGAACGGAAATTTCTCCGCCAGCGGCTCGAGGAAGAAATCGAACGGGTTGATGACCGAAAGCTCGGCGACCAAGTCGACCTCGATCCTCAACTCGCGAGTCTTCTCCGGGAACACCAGCCGCGCCAGGTAATTCGACTGCGGATCCTGCTGCCAGTTGACGAAGTGCTTTCCGGGATCGACTTTCAGCGAGTACGACAGGATCGGCGTGCGCGAATGCGGCGCCGGGCGCAACCGCACCACTTGCGGCCCGAGCATGACCGGGCGGTCGTAACGGTAGTGCGTGACGTGGTTCAGGCAAACGTGGATGGACACTGGCTTACTCCCGAAGAAGGCAGGAGAAGTATCAGCAATAACCGCGCAAAGGGGTAGGGGCTGCCCACAGCGCACCGCACTGGTGCGCGAGAGTCAGGTCAAGGTGCACCCTGTGCGAGACAGGCGAAAATCCTGCGGACTTTCCAATTAAGGAAAATTTACTGCCCTGGGAACCTCACCGATATTAGATCCGCGAAAAAAGAAGTTTGTGATTTACGGGCCGGCTACTCGAACACAAGGTTCGATCCCTTGACGAACTTCGCCCACTTGTCGTACTCCGTGCGCACCCAGCGATCGAGCTCCGCCGGGGTGCTGCCGACCGATTCGACGCCCGCAGCGGCCAGCCTCTTGACCACTTCAGGATCCTGGATGGTCGAAATGAAGTCACGGTTGAGGCGCGCGAGGGTCGGTTCCGGCGTTCCCGCGGGCGCGAAGATCCCGATCCAGCCGTAGACCTCGAACCCCGGAAAGCCGCTCTCGACCATGGTCGGGACGTTCGGGAGGTCGGGCATGCGCTTCGAACCCGTCACCGCGAAGGCCTTGAGCTTCCCGGCCTGGATATGCCCCTTCATCGAGGCGAAGGAAAGCAGGCTGTAGGCCACTTCGCCGGTAAGCATCGCCTGGATCGAAGGACCGCCGCCCTTGTACGGGATGTGCGCAAGCTGGATCCCTGCAAGGCTGTGCATGTACTCCGAGTAGAGGCGATTCGAACTGGCTGCGCCCACCGATGCATAGTTGAGCTTGCCGGGCTGGCGCTTGGCGAGCGAAACAAATTCCGCGAGGGTGTTGGCCGGCAGGCCGGTCCATGCGCCCATCACGAGCGGCAGGCGCGCAAGCAGCGTCACGGACGAGAAATCCTTGAAGGTGTCGTACGGCAGGTCCTTCATGATCACCGGGTTGATCGCATGCGTGTCCCACGAGAGGAACAGCGTGTGGCCATCCGGCGCGGACTTCGCCACCGCAGCGGTCGCGATCGCGCCGGAAGCGCCGGTGCGGTTCTCGACCAGAACGGGCTGGCCGAGCTTCTCGGAGAGCTTCGCCTGGATGGTGCGCGCGACGGTGTCGCTGCCCCCGCCGGGCGCGAACGGCACCATCAGCGTGACCGGCTTGGTAGGGAACGCCTGTGCGATTGCAGCAGTGGCGGCAAACAGCAAGACCGCGCCAGTCAGGACTTTCATGCTCGTCTCCTCGGATCGTTTTTTTGCCCGCTACGCGCGGGGTGAAACTCAGTCGAATGCGTCTTGCAATACTTGCGTTGCGGCGGCGGCCATGATCTTTGACGCATAGCCAAGCGACAGCAGGTTGTAACCCTTGGCTTTCGCAGCGAGCGCGACCTCTTTGCTTGCCGCGTGCATGCCGGCCGCGATCGAATGCTTCCTCGCCGCCGCGACGACCAGGTCCATCGCGCGCTCCACCTCGGGATGGTTGGGCGTGTACGAGGGCCTTGCGCCATGCGAGACGCCCAGGTCGTTGGGCCCGAGGTAAACCATGTCCAGGCCCGGCACCGAAGCGATGGCGTCGAGGTTGCGAATGCCTTCGGCGGTCTCGATCAGCGCGATCGTCAGGATCTCGTTGCGGTAGTTGTCGAAGTAGTCGGCGCCGCCGTACATCACGCCGCGCGGCGGCCCCCAGCTGCGCACTCCGCGCGGCGGGTATTCGCAGGCGGCGACGAAGGCGCGGGTTTGCTCTGCGGTCTCGATCGTCGGGCAAATCACGCCATAGGCGCCGGCATCCAGCACGAATGCAATCTCGCCCGGGTCGTTCTGCGTGACACGCGCCATGGGCGCGCCATTGCCCAAAGACAACGCCTGAAACAGCGAAACCAGCTGGCTCCGGTCAATCAGGCTGTGCTGCATGTCGATCGTGTACGAGTCGTAGGCAAGGCGCCCGAGCGCCTCGACCGTGACCGGCCAGCCGATGTCGATCCAGAGGTTCGAGGCAGGCTTGCCCTGCGCCCAACGTTCGCGGACCGGGTTGCGGCGCATCAGGCGGCGGCGAGCAACTTCTCGGCCGTCGCGCGATCCACCGTCGGCGTGCCGCGCACTGTGGTGCGGTAGAACTTGCGAAGTTCATTCAGCGGGTAGTCGAGGTTGCCGCTGTGCCAGGCCGAGCGGTTCTCCCATAGGATGGTGTCGCCGACCTTCCACTGCTGCTGCCACTGGAACTCCTCGCGCTCGCACCACGCGAACAACTCGTCGAGGAGCGCATCGCTCTCGGCGCGGGCCATGCCGAGGATCCGGATCACATGATAGGGATTGGCGTAGACCGACTTGCGCCCGGTTTCGGGGTGGACGCGGATCACCGGGTGCACCACGTCGTTCAGCCGATCCTTTTGTTCCTGGATCCCCTGGTTGAGGCCCAGGCGCCCGCCGTTGCAAAAGCTGGCCAGCTTGCCATCGACGCGCTTTTTCAGCGACTCGGGCATCCTCTCCCAGGCCATGTACATGTTGGCGAACTTGGTATTGCCGCCACGGCTCGGGATTGCAACGGCATGGAGGAAGGTGCATCTCGCCGGCGACCAGTCGTAAGCGAGGTCCGAATGCCAACCGACGCCGCGCTCGGCCCCGACCTTGTCGAAATTGCCGTTGGCGTCCTGGTTGATCATGAGCACCACCTCGGGCGCTTCGGGCAGGCGGTATTTCTTCGCAATATGCGGCTGAAGTTCGCCGAACTGGCGGCTGAATTCGCACAGCGATTGCGGCGTCATCGGCGCATCGCGAAAGCGCAGGACCAGCCTGCGCAGGAACGTGTCTTCGAGCGCCTTGAGTTCTTCGGCCGATAGCGGCGTGGCCGGGTCCAGCCCAAGGACTTCGGCGCCGATCGGGCCTTCGAGGTCGGTGATCTGCAGAGCCATGTCTTGCTCCAAAAGCGGGTGAACGCAGGGGAAGACGATAGCGAGGCCGTTCGCACTTGACAATACACTTTCAGGCCCGATTTTTCCCGGCTCCGCACTCGGTGGGACAGGGCGCAGGCAGCACCGGCCGGACCCATGTCTTGCCGGCGAGCGGCGCTCGATTCTTTTCGCGCCTTCACAAGAGCCCGCGACGCGCCCTTGCATGCTTTCGTGCCGGATCCTTCGTCGATTGGTCGGGGTGAGAGGATTTGAACCTCCGACTCCTGCGTCCCGAACGCAGTACTCTACCAGGCTGAGCTACACCCCGAATTCGCGGCCTGCTGAAGTCATGGTCGCGGAAAGGTCGCGGATTTTAGCAGAGAATCCAGCCGGCGGTCCTTGGGTTTGCCGCCACTCGCCACTGCAATCGCCCCGTGCCTACTTCTGCACGATCTTCCAGAACGTGTCCTTGTTGAACACCAGGCCGTCCTTGAACTCCCAAAGGTCGCATCCCTTGTAGTTCAGCACGGTGCCATCGGCCGACTTCCCGGTCACCATCCAGACCGTGACGGCGCGGCTCGCATCACAGACGTAGCGATCGAGCGTCTCCCAGTGCATGTCCGGGATCACCTTGAAGCGGTCGGCAAGGAACTTGTGGACAACGGCCCAGCCCCGCACCGTGCGCCCGACCGGCTCGGGCCCGAGTGCCGGGTAGAACGTCGTCTCGGGATGGAAGTACGCCATGATCTGGTCGGCATCGCGCGTATTGAACGCGTCGTGGATCTCGTCGAGCAGCGCAATGCTCAACGTCCGCGGCTTGAGCGGCACTTTCGTGGCCGTATTCGTTGTCATCGCGTCCTGGGCTCCCATTCGATTCCCCCTTGTGATGGTCAGTTCTCGCGCTCGACCGCGTAGTCGGCGAGGCGCAACAGCGTGTCCTTGGCCGGCGATCCGGGCAAGCATTGGATCGATATCTGCGCCGCCTCGGCCTCGTTGCGCGCGGCCTTGCGCGCGTAGTCGAGGGCACCGGTGGCTTGGATCGCCGCGACGATCTGGCCAAACTCTCCGCGCCCGCCGTGCAGGATCGCCTCGCGGATCAGGGCGGCCTGCTCCGGCGACCCGGTGCGCATCGCGTAGATGAGCGGCAGCGTGGGCTTGCCCTCCGCCAGGTCGTCCCCGACATTCTTGCCGATCGCGCTGGCCTCGCCGCTGTAGTCGAGAACGTCGTCGATGATCTGGAAGGCCGTGCCGAGGTGGGTGCCGTAATCGGCCAGCCCGCGCTCGATTTCGGGAGCCGCGCCGGCCAGCACTCCCGCCAGCCGCGTGGCGGCCTGGAACAACTTCGCGGTCTTGCGGTGGATGACGTCGAGGTAGCGCGCTTCGTCGACCTGAGGGTCGTGGATGTTTAGCAACTGGAGGACTTCACCCTCGGCGATCGTGTTGGTGGCCTCGGCCATCACTTCCATGACACGCATGTTGTCGATGCCGACCATCATCTGAAAGGCGCGCGAGTAAAGAAAATCGCCAACCAGCACGCTCGCCGCGTTTCCGAAGGCCGCATTCGCGGTCTCGCGCCCGCGCCGCAGTTCGGATTCGTCGACCACGTCGTCATGGAGCAGGGTCGCGGTGTGGATGAATTCGATCACCGCGGCGAGCTCGAGCCGTTCCGGTCCGGCGAAACCGGCCGCCTTGCACGCCATCAGGTGCAGCGCAGGGCGAAGGCGCTTGCCCCCGCCCGCGACGATGTGCTCCGCAATTTGCCGGATCAGGACCACGTCGGACTGCAGGCGCTCGCGGATCAGCGCATCGACGCGCTGCATTTCGCCGGCCACCGGGCCGAGAATCGAGGGGGGGGTCAAGGCTTTACGCTTGATTCTATTGGGGAAATTTTGAATTCGGGGACTTTTGTCCCTTCCCTTGCGGAGTACGCCGAGGTTAGCACAACGCCCCGCCGCTCGCTTTGACTGAATAACCCGAAATCCGTTAAAATTGAAGGTTCTTCGGATCGGTGCGGCAAAAAAACCTAGTTACGGGGCGGCAAGCGTGCCTCTCCCGGAGCACGGTAAAAACCAGGCCCGCAATAAAGGAATCGTCATGTACGCAGTAATCAAGACCGGCGGCAAGCAATACCGGGTCAGTTCCGGCGAAAAACTGAGGGTGGAGCTTCTCGATGCGCAGGTCGGCACCGGGGTGCAGTTTGCAGAGGTGCTCGCAATCGGCGAGGGTGACTCGGTCACGGTCGGCGCGCCCTTCGTGGCCGGCGCCAGCGTGAAGGCCACGGTCGTCTCGCAGGGCCGCGGCGAGAAAGTGCACATCTTCAAGATGCGCCGCAGAAAGCATTACCGCAAATCGCAGGGGCATCGGCAGTCGTACACCGAAGTCCAGATCGACGAAATCGTCGGACTATAGGAGCCCTCCATGGCACACAAGAAAGCAGGCGGCAGCTCACGCAACGGCCGCGACTCGCAGGCAAAGCGCCTCGGCGTCAAAGCCTTCGGCGGCGAGCTCATCCCGGCCGGCAGCATCATCATCCGCCAGCGCGGCACTCGCGTTCACCCGGGCCAGAACGTCGGCATGGGCAAGGACCACACCCTGTTCGCGAAAATCACCGGCAAGGTGGTGTTCGCGATCAAGGGCGACAAGGGCAAGCACCAGGTCAGCGTGGTGGCCGCGTAACAGGTCCCCCCTTGATTACGAAAAAGCCCTATCCCTGCGGTAGGGCTTTTTTGTTTCCGGACACCAAATGAAGTTCATCGACGAAGCGCGCATCCAGGTTTACGCAGGCAAGGGCGGCAACGGCGTCGCGGCCTTTCGCCGCGAGAAGTTCATCCCGCGCGGCGGTCCGAGCGGCGGAGACGGCGGCCGGGGCGGAAGCATCTGGGCGATCGCCGATCGCAACATCAACACGCTGATCGACTACCGGTTCGCCCGCCAACACAGGGCCAAGCACGGCGAGAACGGCCGCAACCGCGACCAGTACGGCAAAGGGGCCGAAGACATCGAGTTGCGCATGCCCGTGGGCACCGTGATCAAGGACCGCGACACCGGCGAGCTCATCGCCGACCTCGCCCGGCACGGCGAGCGTGCGCTGCTCGCCAAGGGCGGCGAAGGCGGCCTCGGGAACCTGCATTTCAAGTCGAGCACCAACCGCGCGCCGCGCCAGTTCACCAAGGGCACAGAGGGCGAGGAGCGCGAACTGCAGCTCGAATTGCGCGTGCTCGCCGACGTCGGACTGCTCGGGCTGCCGAACGCGGGCAAGTCCACGTTCATCCGAGCGGTGTCGAGCGCACGCCCCAAGGTGGCGGACTATCCCTTCACGACGCTGAGTCCTCAACTGGGCGTCGTCCGCGTCGGCATGGCCTCCAGCTTCGTAATCGCCGATATCCCCGGCCTCATCGAAGGCGCCTCCGAAGGCGCAGGGCTCGGCCACCAGTTCCTGCGCCACCTGTCGCGCACGAAGCTGCTGCTCCACATCGTCGACATCGCTCCGATGGACGAGAGCGCCGACCCGGTCAAGGAAGCCAAGGCGATCGTCAAGGAACTCAAGAAGTACGACAAGACGCTCTTCGACAAGCCGCGCTGGCTGGTATTCAACAAGATCGACCTCGACGACAAACACGACGCGAAGATCGCGAAATTCCTCAAGTCGATGCGCTGGAAGGGCCCGTGGTTCAAAGTCTCGGCGATCAGCGGCGGCGGGTGCGACAAGGTCTCTCAGCAGGTTGCAAAGTTCCTGGGCCAACCGGCTTCGGACGCGCACGAATGAGCGCGCGCGTTGCGCCGGCAGGCGCAGCCGAACCCGGCGTGGTTGCTGCCGCGAAACGGCTGGTGATCAAGGTCGGTTCGTCGCTGGTCACCAACGACGGCCGCGGACTGGACCGGGAGGCGATCGCGCGCTGGGCCGCGCAGATCGCTAAGCTGCGCGCCGCCGGCAAGCAGGTCATCCTCGTTTCGTCCGGCGCGATCGCCGAAGGCATGCAGCGCCTCGGTTGGACCAGGCGACCCAGCGCCGTGCACGAGTTGCAGGCGGCCGCGGCGGTCGGGCAGATGGGTCTGGTGCAGTGTTACGAAGCCTGTTTTCGCGAACACGGCATTGCCACCGCACAGGTCCTGCTCACCCACTCGGACATGGCCGACCGCCAGCGTTACCTCAACGCACGCTCGACGCTGCGCACCCTGCTCGACCTTGGCGTGATCCCGGTCATCAACGAGAACGACACCGTGGTGACCGACGAGATCAAGGTCGGCGACAACGATACGCTCGGGTCGCTGGTCACCAACCTCGTCGAAGCCGACGTGCTGGTCATCCTCACCGACCAGCCCGGGCTCTATGACGCGGATCCGCGGCGGGACCCTTCCGCAAAGCTCATCCCCGACGCGATTGCAGGCGACCCGGTGCTCGAGAGCTTTGCGGGCGGCGCCGGAAGCGCGCTTTCCAAGGGTGGGATGCTCACCAAGGTCCTTGCCGCAAAGCGCGCGGCAAGGAGCGGGGCGCACACCGCGATCGTTTCGGGCCGCGAGCCGGACGTGCTTTGCCGGCTCGCCGCGGGCGAGCGGATCGGCACCCAGCTCAAGGCCACGACGATGGCGCTTGCCGCGCGCAAGCAGTGGATGGCCGACCACCTGAGCGTCAGCGGCCGCCTCACGCTCGACGCGGGCGCGGTGCGCGCGCTGGCCACCGGCGGCAAGAGCCTGCTGCCGATCGGCGTGATCGCAGTGTCCGGGGAGTTCGAGCGCGGCGCCGTCGTCGATGTTGCGGGCGAAGACGGCATCGAGATCGCCCGGGGCCTCGTGAACTACGCTGCGTCCGAAGCGCGCCTGATCATGCGCAAGCCTTCAAGCGAGATCGAGGCGATCCTCGGCTACGTGGACGAACCGGAACTCATCCACCGCGACAACCTGGTGCTGGCCTAACGCTTTCCCAGGCCCGGCTGGTTGCTGACGGCGTAGGGATGGATGCCCTTCTGCAAGGCGTCGAGCCCTTCCTCGCGGCTCGTGATCTGCATGCCCGCAGGGCAGAAGAAATCGCGCATCAACATCACATGCTGGCGCGACACCGTTGTCGACTGCAGGTCTTTCCATTCGCTGTTTCGGGCCGGCGACCAGGTCTTGTCGGCGCGGCCAGTCGCGTAGACCTTGTGGGCGCTGTTCTTGCAGCGCATCCCGTTGAAGCTCACGTTCTCGGTACCCGATCCGCTGCGCGCCACCAGCGTGTAGCGTACCGTGCCGTCCGTGCCCGCAATGAGCGACTTTCCATCGACGTAGAACCGGAAGTTGCCGGAGGCGAGCAACTCGAACTCGATCAGGTCTTCAGGCTTCGGGTACGCCGGCAACCTGATGTCACTCTCCTGCCAGTCGCGCTCCTCGAGCTTGATTTCCCAGTCCGACTTGGGCTGGGCGGGCGCAGCCGCGCAGACTGCAGCGGCCGCCGCGGCAAGAACGCCGCGAACGAGCCGCAATGCGCTCACGCAAGATCCTTGACGAGCGAGGCGCGTACCTGTGCGCCGACAGGATCCTCGACCGCCGTATAGGCCGCATGGTCCACGCCGATGGCGAGGGACACGCCGTATTTGAGCGACTTCCGGGTTTCCTCGTCGAGCTGGAAACGCAGGAAATGCACTGCGGCGGTCTTCTCGGCGTTTTCGCGCGGCAGGTCTTCGTCTGCGATCGCGAAGACGCGGCCGCAGCCCTCGGCCTGCACCCACACTCGAGCCTCGATGCCCTTCATCTTCGCAAGCATTCGGGTGCGCTCGGCCACATCGGGGTACTCGATCATCATGGTGGCCTTGAAATTGTTCCCATCCGGAATCAGCGGGTTGTACACCTCGAGCTCTTCGAGGATGCCGGCCTCCTCGAACGTGCGCTCGATGCGCAACATCTCCTGGATCTGGTAGCGGATCGTCAGCTCGTCCTCGAAGATCAGGGTCACGTGGGCGCCAAGGTGGACGATACGGTCCTGCTTGTGCGCGATGACTCTCGCGCGGAAGTCGGTGCGCGCCTTCGCGTAGGCTTCGAGCGAAAGCAGGCTTGCTCGTTCAATGCGTGTCATGTTCGGAGTCAAAATGAAACGGGCGAAGCCCGAAAAGAAACGGGCGAAGCACGATAACAACGGGCGAAGCCCGAGGGCCTCGCCCTGGTTTGGATTGCCTAGGCGCGGGTCAGTCGGCCAGCGCGTCGAGCGCCTTCTGGAAGCGGTTGGCGTGCGAGCGCTCCGCCTTGCCGAGCGTCTCGAACCAGTCGGCGATCTCGGTAAAGCCCTCCTCGCGCGCCTGCTTGGCCATGCCCGGGTACATGTCGGTGTACTCGTGCGTCTCGCCGGCCACCGCGGCTTTGAGGTTGTTGCGCGAGCTGCCGATCGCAAGGCCGGTGGCCGGGTCGCCCACCACTTCCATGTATTCCAGGTGCCCGTGGGCGTGGCCGGTTTCGCCTTCGGCCGTCGAGCGGAACAACGCGGCCACGTCGTTCTGGCCTTCGACATCGGCTTTCTGTGCGAAATAGAGGTAACGGCGGTTGGCCTGGCTTTCGCCGGCGAACGCGGCCTTGAGGTTGTCGTGCGTCTTGGATCCCTTGAGTTGCATTTGCGCCTCCTGTAGGTGTGATGCGATGACGAGTACGGTGAATCCGGGTGTTGCTGCCTGAACAAACCGTAGGCTAGATCCCGGCGAACCATTAATCAAATCGAAATTGGCAATCCCGGCGATTGATCCGCCCTATGCGCAGGCAGCCTTCCTCAGCGCGGGACGGCCTCGTCGCGGCGGCGCCTGAAACGCTGGTCCGTCGATAGGAAGCGGTGCAGTTCGGTGAGCGCCTGCTGGTACACGTCGCGCTTGAATTCGATCACCGAATCCAGGGGCACCCAGTAGTCATGCCAGCGCCAGGCGTCGAACTCGGGCTTCTCGTTGGCGCGCAGCTTCACGTCGCAGTCGCGCGCGGTCATACGCAGCAGGAACCAGATCTGCTTCTGGCCGCGGTACGTCCCCCGCCAGTCGCGCCTCACCCACTGGTCCGGGACTTCGTAGCGCAGCCATTGCCGCGTGCGCCCGAGGATGCGCACGTGGTCGGGCTTGAGCCCGGTCTCTTCTTCAAGCTCGCGAAACATCGCCTGCTCGGGGGTTTCGCCGTGCTTGATCCCGCCCTGCGGGAACTGCCACGAATGCTGGTGGACGCGCTTGCCCCAGAACACCTCGTTGCGGGTGTTGCAGAGGATGATGCCGACGTTGGGGCGGTACCCATCTTTATCGAGCATCCTGACACCGCCATCAGTTAGAATCTTGGGTTGATTTTTCCACATTTTCGCAGCGAATAAAAGCTAAATGCGAACATCGGCTTACCTCATTTCCACCCTCAAGGAAGCACCCTCGGAAGCCGAGCTCGCCAGCCATCGCCTGATGCTGCGCGCCGGCCTCATCAGGCGCCTTGCCAGCGGCATCTATACCTGGATGCCGCTGGGCCTCAGGATCGTGCGCAAAGTCGAGGCCATTGTCCGCGAGGAAATGAACCGGGCCGGGGCGATCGAGCTGTCGATGCCGGTGGTCCAGCCGGCCGAGCTCTGGCAGGAATCCAACCGCTGGCAGGAGTACGGGCCGGAGTTGCTGCGCTTCAAGGACCGCCACGAGCGCGACTTCGTCCTCCAGCCGACCTCCGAGGAGGTCATCACCGAAATCGCCCGCGGCGAGCTGAAAAGCTACCGCAAGCTGCCGATGCACCTTTACCAGATCCAGACCAAGTTCCGGGATGAGCGCCGCCCGCGCTTCGGCATCATGCGCGGGCGCGAGTTCGTGATGAAGGACGGCTATTCGTTCCATGCCGATTTCGCCGACCTCGAGCGCGAATACCGCAACATGTACGACACCTACACCCGCATCTTCACGCGCCTCGGCCTCGCATTCCGGGCTGTGGCCGCGGACACCGGCTCAATCGGCGGCACCGGATCGCACGAATTCCAGGTGCTGGCCGATTCGGGCGAGGACGCGATCGCCTTCTGCCCCGATTCGGACTACGCCGCCAACGTCGAGCTGGCCGAGGCTCTCGCCCCGGCCGGCGGGCGCGCCGCCCCGACCCAGCCGATGCAGAAAGTGCCGACGCCCGGCAAGACCACCTGCGAGCAGGTCGCCGAGTTGCTTGGCGTACCCCTTGCCATCAACGTCAAAGCGATCGCCCTGGTGGCCGGCGAAAAGTTCGTTCTCCTCCTGCTGCGCGGCGACCATTCGCTCAACGAGATCAAGGCCGCCAAGATCCCTTTCCTGAACCAGTTCCGGTTCGCCACTGCGGCCGAAATCGAGCAGCACATGCATTGCGTCCCGGGCTACATCGGCCCGGTCGACGTGAGCGGATTCAAGGTGGTGGCCGACCGCTCGGTGGCCGCCCTCTCGGACTTCGTGTGCGGCGCAAACGATGCGGGTTTCCACCTGACCTCCGTCAACTGGGGCCGCGACCTGCCCGAGCCCGACCTGGTCGCCGACATCCGCAACGTGACCGCCGGCGACCCGAGCCCCGACGGCAAAGGCCGCCTGGAACTGTGCCGCGGAATCGAGGTCGGACACATATTCCAGCTGCGCACCAAATATTCGGAAAAGTTGAAGGCCAATTTCCTCGACGAAAAAGGCGCCTCGCACCCGTTTGAAATGGGCTGCTACGGCATCGGCATCACGCGCATCGTCGCCGCCGCCATCGAGCAGGGCTACGACGACAGGGGGGCGGTCTTTCCCGCGCCGATCGCGCCGTTCGAAGCCTGCATCGTGCCGATCGGCTACCACAAGAGCCCGGCGGTCAAGGCCTGCGCCGACCGGCTGTGCGCGGACCTGATCGCCGCGGGCGTCGATGCATTGCTCGATGATCGCGACGAGCGGCCCGGCGTGATGTTCGCCGACATGGAACTGATCGGCGTGCCGCACCGGCTCGTGGTGTCCGAAAAAGGGCTTGCGGCCGGCACCGTCGAATACAAGGGCCGCCGCGACGACACGCCTTCGCTCATCGCGCAGTCCGAAGCGGTTGCTGCCATCAGGACCAGGCCTGCGTCTGCGTGAGGCCTGCGTGAAGGCGTTCTGCGCCGCGCTTCTCCTTGTCGCCTGCGGTGCGGTCCACGCAGGCGCCCAGCAATACGAACCCCTCGGCGCGCACGCGCGCGCGGCCATGTCGGCCGCAATCAGCGACAAGTCGCCGGCCCTGCTCCTGTTCAAGGATCCGGAGCAGGCCCGCACCTGGCTGAACGAAATGTCCGCGCGCCTCGCCCGGCGCATCCCCGACCGCAAGAGCCGCACCGAATTGCTGAAGACCGTCCACCACGAGGCGCAGCGCGCCGGCCTCGACCCGCAGCTCGTGCTCGGCCTCATGGAAGTCGAAAGCGGCTTCAGGAAGTACGCGGTCTCCAGCGCCGGTGCGCGCGGCTACATGCAGGTGATGCCTTTCTGGATCAAGCTGATCGGGCGCCCCGGGGACAACCTGTTCCACCTGCGCCTCAACGTGCGCTATGGCTGCGTCATCCTGCGCCACTACCTCGACATCGAAAACGGCGACTACTACCGGGCGCTTGGCCGATACAACGGCAGCCTGGGCAAGCCCGAGTACCCCAACCTCGTGCTCGGCGCATGGAAGGGCAAGTGGGGATACATCGGAGCAACGAGTTGAGATGGCCGCGCAGCTGACTGCCGGCGGCACGCGGCGCTCGCGCCTTGGCACCTGGTTCTACGGTCGCAGGACCGTGGAACACGGCCCGATCACGCTCGGCCATCGCCGCGTCTACATCATGCCAACGCGCATCGGGATGATGTTCGCCGCAACGCTCGCGATCATGCTGGTCGGCTCGATCAACTACGTGCTTTCGCTCGGCTTCATGCTCACCTTCCTGCTCGCCGGGCTGGCCCTTGCCGGCATGGTCCACACGGTGCGCAACCTTGCGCGGCTGGTGGTCGTCAGCGGTCGCGCCGAGCCGGTGTTCGCGGGCGAATCGGCGCAGTTCCGCCTGTTCGTCGAGAACCCCGCGCCCTGGGTGCGTCCCGCGGTCATGGTTCGCCACGACGCTTCGGGCGCGCAGACGGTGGACGACATCCCCGCCTCGGCAACGGCCGATGTCATTCTTCCGGTGCACGCCGCGCGGCGCGGATGGCTCGACCTTGGCCGGGTGAGCCTCGAGACCCGCTTCCCGATCGGCCTGTTCCGCGCCTGGAGCCACGTGCAGCCGGACTTCCGGTGCCTTGTCTACCCGCGCCCGGAGAAAGCCCCCTTGCCACCCTCGAGCCCGGACGCGAGTTTCGGCTCGAGGCAGGCGGCAACCCAGGGCACCGACGATTTTTCCAGCCTGCGCACCTACCAGCCGGCCGATTCGCCGCGCCACGTCGCTTGGAAAGCCGTCGCGCGCACCGACGACATGCTGACCAAGCAGTTTACCGGCGATGCGTCCGCCGAGCTCATCCTCGACTGGGCCCTGATTCCGGGTGCACTCGACCTCGAGGCAAAACTCTCGCGGCTCACCGGCTGGGTGCTCGCGTGCGAGGCCGCAGGCCTGCGCTACGGATTGCGCATGCCCGGGGTCAACATCCCCGCGGCGCACGGCGACATGCATCGTACCGCCTGCCTCACCGCGCTCGCCCTGTTCGAGCCCGCGGCCGCCCCGGCGGCTGGATGACGCGCAATTGATCGCGGCGGCCGCCCACCCCCTCGCCCCGGAGCAGCGCGCCGTGACCGGACGCGACCTCGGCTGGCTGTGCGGGTGCCTCGTATTCGTCATGGCGCCGCACGCAATGCGGGTGCCCTGGTGGCTGACGGCCCTGTCGATGTGCCTGTTCGGATGGCGCGTCTACGTCGCGATGAGCCAGCGGCGCCTGCCCTCGGTCTGGATCCTGGTGGGCGTGGCCCTGCTGGGCATGCTGGCCATCGGGCTGGAATACCGGACCATCTTCGGCCGCGCCTCAGGCATCGCGCTGCTGATGGTGCTCGCCGGACTCAAGCTGCTCGAGATGCGCACCCACCGTGACGCCACGATGGTGGTGTTCCTGTGCTATTTTCTGGTGCTGACGAATTTCCTCTATACCCAGTCGATCCAGACCGCCGTGATCATGTTCGCCGCGCTGGTCGCGATCACCGGCGCCCTCGTCTCGTTCAGCGCGCCGCACCGATCATCGATGGCCGACCTGCGCACGGCCGGCCTGCTGCTCGTGCATGCGATCCCGATCGCCGCAGTGCTCTTCGTGCTCTTTCCGCGGGTGCAGGGCCCGCTTTGGGGCATGCCGCAGGATGCCTATTCCGGCGTCACCGGCCTGACCGACACGATGTCGCCCGGCACGCTCTCGCAGCTTTCGGTCTCCGACGCCATCGCCTTTCGCGCGTTGTTCAAGGGGCCGGCGCCCTCGCCGCGCCAGCTTTACTGGCGCGGTCCGGTGCTGTGGGATTACGACGGACGCACCTGGCGCACCGGGCCGCGCCGCTGGCGCACCGCCGACGAGGTCACCGGCGGCGAGGCGAGGTTCGAATATTCCGTCGTGCTCGAGCCGCATAACCGTAACTGGCTGTTCGCGCTCGAAACGGCGGCCTCGTTGCCGCCGAACTCGTGGCTGTCGAACGACGGACAGGTAATGTCGAACGCGGAGATCCGCAATCGCATGCGCTACGACATGGTCTCGGTTGCCGGCGGTCAGCGCGGCGGCGAGGAGACCCAAGGCAGCCAGGCGCGCGCGACGATCCTTCCGGCGGGATTCAATCCACGCACGCTTGCACTGGCGCAGGAGTGGCAACGCACGATCGCGGACGACGACGCAATGCTGAGGCACGCCATCGCCTGGCTGCGCGATCAGCGTTTTGTCTACACGCTGCTGCCGCCCGCGCTCGGCCGCGACAGCGTCGACGAGTTCCTCTTCGATACCAAGCGCGGCTTCTGCGAACATTTTTCCTCGGCGTTCGTAGTGCTGATGCGCGCGGCGGGTGTGCCCGCAAGAGTGGTCACCGGCTACCAGGGCGGCGAGTTCAACCCGCTGGACGGGTATGTCACCGTGAGGCAGGCCGAGGCACACGCATGGGCCGAGGTCTACGTCACGGCGCGCGGGTGGGTGCGGGTGGATCCCACCGCGGTATCGATGCCCGGCCGGGTGGACTCGGGCATGGCCAACTCGGTGCCTTCGGGCGATCCCGTGCCATTCATGATGCGCGCCGACGCCGCCTGGCTTAAGTCGATGCGTTACAACTGGGAAGCGCTCACGAATCGATGGAACCTCTGGGTGCTCGGCTACAACACCGATCGCCAGCGCGAGTTCCTCGCGCGGATCGGGTTCAGCGACGCCGACTGGCGCAACCTCGCCACGATGTTGCTGACGACCGTGGGCCTGATCCTCGTTGCCTTGCTCGCCTGGTCGCTCAAGCGGCTGGTGCGGCCCGACCCGGTCCAGCAACTCTGGCTCGCTTTCTGCCGCAAGCTGGCCGCCGCGGGCGTGGAGCGCGATCCGCACGAAGGCCCGCGCGACTTCACGGCGCGCGCGGCGCAGCGTTTCCCGAACGTCGCCGCGACAATCGTTGCGGTCGGGGAGCGATATATCTCCCTGCGCTACGGGGCCGTGCGCCGCGACGCCGAACTTGCCGAACTCAAGAAATCGGTGCGGGAGTTCCGCCCGGCATGAGGCAACTCTTCGCGGGGATGTTCGCGCTGCTCGCCTGCACCGTATCGTTTGCGCCGATGGCGCAGCCGCGCGCAGCCGAGCGCGGCTATGCCAACCGGCCGGAAGTGCGCGAATTCATCCGCGACATGGTCGGGCGGCACGCCTTTGCCGAAGGCGACCTGTATGCGCTGTTTGCGCTCACCACGCGCCAGCCCGAAATCCTCAAGGCCATCCGGCCGGCCTCCTCACCGCGGGTTCGCTCCTGGCGGAACTACCGGCCGATTTTCGTGAACGAGCGCCACATCGCCGACGGAGTGCGCTTCGCCGAGCAGCATGCCGAAGCGCTTTCCCGCGCCGAGTCGGGATACGGCGTGCCGCGCGAATTCATCGTCGCCATCATCGGGGTCGAAACCTATTACGGCCGCAACATGGGCAAATGGCGCGTGATCGACGCGCTGTCGACCCTTGCCTTCGACTATCCGCCCCGCGCCGATTACTTCCGTTCCGAGCTTGAAGCTTTCCTGATCTTCTCGCGCGAGGCCGGCCTGGACGCGCTCGAAGTGCGCGGCTCGTATGCGGGCGCCATCGGCATCCCTCAGTTCATGCCCAACAGCTACCGGCGCTGGGCGGTCGACTTCGACGGCGACGGCGTGGCGCAACTTCGCTCCAGCCCTACCGACGCCATCGGGTCGGTGGCGAATTTCCTGAAGTCCCACGGTTGGGCGAGCGGCGAGCCGGTCCTGTTTGCGGCCGACGTCGGAAATGCCGACGCGGCACCGCTGATCGCCGACGGGATAAAGCCCTCGCGCACACTGGCCGAACTGGCGGCGGCAGGCGTCGCGATACGCGCTTCGCCCGCGCCCAACCCGGCGGCGCTTGGCGCCCTGATCGACCTCGTGACGCCGGACCGGCCCACGGAATATCGCGTGGGCCTGCAGAATTTCTACGTGATCACGCGCTACAACCGCAGCTCTTTTTACGCCGCAGCGGTCTACGACCTGGCGCAGGCCTTGCGCATCGCCGCCACCCGCCAGGCTGCAGGCCGGCCTGCTCCGGGATCATGACGGCGGCAGGAATTTCGCCGGATCCACGGGCTTGCCGGACTTGCGGATCTCGAAATGCAGCTTGGGCGAATCGGCGTCGGTGTCGCCGAGTTCGGCGATCTGCTGGCCGCGCGTGACTGTTTGGTCCTGCTTGACGAGGATCTCGCGGTTATGCGCGTACACGCTGTTGAAGTTGTTGTCGTGCTTGATGACGATGAGCTTGCCGTAGCCGCGAATGCCGGTGCCGATGTAGATCACGCGCCCGCCGGCGGCCGCAACCACCGGGTCGCCGGGCTTGCCTGCGATATCGATGCCTTTGCTCGAAGGCTCGGCAAATTTTCCCACCACCTTGCCGCGCGCCGGCCAGATGAATTCGATCGCGTCGGCCTCGCGCGGCTCGGCCGCCGGGTTGGCCGGGGGCGCAGGCTGGAGGGCCGCCGCGGGCTTGGCCGCTTCGGGCTTCGCGAGTGGCGCAATCGCCGCCGCCTGCGGATCGCTCTTTTGCATCATCGCGAGGTTTTCGCTCGAATACGGCAGGCGCAGGGCCTTGGGTTCGGTCTTCACCGTCCCGGTGTTTGCGGCGAGCGCGGGTTTCGATTCCTGCGGGCGCGAAGCGGCCGGCTTTGCTTCGTTCACAGGCCCGAGCGGCCGGGACTCGATCGGCCTTGATTCAACCGGGCCGGCACCGCGCGCCGCCCCGACCTGCACCGGCGGCTGCTCTTCAGGAGGCGTCACGCGCAACAACTGCCCGACGAGAATCCGGTCGGGGTTTTCGAGGCGGTTCCAATCCCGGACCTCGCGCGGTTCGGCGCCATGGTCAAGCGCGATGCTGTAAAGGGTGTCGCCACGCTTGACCTGGTAGAAGCCCTGCGGCGTGGACACGGACGGCGCTCCGGGCACCGGCGCGGCCTGCGCCACCGGCGGCTTGGGTCCGCCGACCGTGGCCGGCGAGCGATCGGTCACCGGCGCCGAAGTCGGCCGGGAAGCGCAGCCGCCGAGCAACGTGCCAAGCGCGCAAGCGGCAATGACTGCGTAGACCGAGCCTTTGCTCACAACCTTCCAGTCTCCAGTGGAACGAACCTCACTGCATCCATCGCCTTCTCTGTGTAGGCGCGCGGGCCGCGCTCGATCAACACGAGCCTCTGCACCCCGCGCCCGGCCTGCGGCATCTTCAACGGCAGGATCATTCTGCCACCCACGGCAAGCTGTTGTAAGAGGGCCTGCGGCACTTCGGGCGCAGCAGCGGCCACGATGATCGAATCGAAAGGCGCGGCCTTCGCCAGGCCGAGGTTGCCGTCGCCGTAGGTGAGGCGCAGGTTGGACAACTTCAGGCCGAGGAGGTTGCCGCGCGCGCGGTCGAGCAGCGCCTGGATGCGCTCGATCGAATAGACCTCCGGCGCCACATGGGCAAGCACCGCCGCCTGGTAACCGCAACCGGTGCCGATCTCGAGCACCTTGCCCAGGTCCCGGCCGCCGGCCCTCAGCGCCTCGATCATCTTTGCAACCACGTAGGGCTGCGAAATCGTCTGGCCAAGCCCGATCGGGAGCGCAGTGTCCTCGTAGGCGCGCGAAGCGAGCGCCTCTTCGACGAATACGTGTCTCGGCACCGCCGCCATTGCCGCGAGCACGCGCTCGTCGGTGATGCCTTCCCCGCGCAGCCGGTCGACCATCCTCTCGCGCGTGCGCTGCGAAGTCATGCCGATGCCGGCCAGGTTCTTCGCCTCGCGCATGCCTACTTGCCCCACCATTCGCGCACAAGTGCAGCCTGGCCGCGATGCGTGAGGTCGACCTGCAGCGGCGTCACCGACACCTTGCGGTTGGCCACCGCATGGAAGTCGGTGCCCGGCCCGCCATCCTGCGCGTCGCCGGCCGCGCCGATCCAGTAGATGGTCTGGCCGCGCGGGTTTTGCGACTTCACCACCGGCTCGGCCTTGTGCCGCTTGCCCAGGCGCGTGATCTCGACGCCGGCAATCTCCGCCTCGGGCAAGTCGGGCACGTTGACGTTGAGCAGAACCGGTTCGTTCATCGGCTCGCGCTGGAATCGTTCGACCAGTTGCGCGGCCATGCGGGCCGCCGTAACAAAATTCTTTCCGGCGTGGCTTGCGAGCGAAATCGCAATCGACGGGATGCCGAGAAGAAAGCCTTCGGTCGCCGCGGCAACGGTGCCCGAATAGATCGTGTCGTCGCCCATGTTGGCGCCGTAGTTGATGCCCGACACGACGATGTCGGGCTGGAATTCGAGGAACCCCGTGACCGCGAGGTGCACGCAATCGGTCGGCGTGCCGTTGACGAACAAGAACCCGTTGGCCGCGCGCCGCACCATCAGCGGCCGGTCCAGCGTCAGCGAATTCGACGCGCCGCTGCGATCGCGCTCCGGCGCGACGACGGTGATCTCGCCAAGCGGCGCGAGATGCTCGGCCAGCACCGCGAGTCCCGGCGCAAAGTAGCCGTCGTCGTTGGAAAGGAGGATGCGCACGGGGGAATTACTTCGCGGGGATTTACTTCGGGATAATTCACTTCAGGGCCGAGCGGCAGTCTAACATGAAGCCCCGCTCCGCCCGTGCCGCCGCGCGCCGCGCCGGGCCCTGCGCCGCGCCTGAATTTCGTAACATTGCTTTCACGAGATCCAACAGCGGTGCGGCTCCCAGAGCGGTTGTAATATTTATTTTGTTATACTGCCGGGGCAGTCAGGCACCCTGGAGGAAATCGGCACATGGCGAACAGACGCTCTTCAGTCCCCACCAGCGAGCAGATGCGCGCGCAGGTTCTCGCCACCATCGCCGAGCGCCTCGCCCAGTCCGGCCACACGCAAAAAGAAGTCGCCGCGCAGTTGGGACTCGCGCAGCCGCAGGTCAGCGCGCTGATGAACAAGAAGGGCGACGGCTTCAGCCTCGATCGCCTGATCGATGTGGCCGTGCGCGCCGGTTTGTCGGTGCGCCTTTCGGTGACACGGCCCTACAAGCGCGACTAGAAACGTAAGACCGTATGGAAGGCGCCCGCGCCGCAGGATCGTATGGAAGGCGCCCGCGCCTTCAACGCGAAGCGAAAGCCCCAGTTTCGCGATCATTAAGCGGCGCGAGACCCCGCGCCAGTATGCTGTGCGCTCAAGGAGGAAAGCACCGATGAAAACCATAGCAGCCCTGCTTGCCGCGGCATGCGCGGTACTCGCGCCCGCACAGTCGTTGGCGCAGAAGTTTCCCGAAAAACCAATCCGTTTCATCGTCCCCTTCCCGCCCGGCGGCGGCAACGACATCCTCGCGCGCCTGCTCGCACCCAAGATGGGCGAGTCGCTCGGCCAGCCGGTGGTCATCGACAACCGCGCTGGCGCCGGCGGCAACATCGGCACCGATCTCGCCGCCAAGTCGCCCCCGGACGGCTACACCATCGTCATCGCCTCCAACCAGGTGACGATGAACCCGGCGCTGTACGCCAAGCTGCCGTTCGACATCGAGAAGGATTTTGCGCCGGTGGCGCTCGCGGCTTCGGTGCCGATGGTGCTCGCGGTGCATCCCTCGGTCCCCGCAAACAACGTGCGCGACCTCATCGCGCTGGCGAAAGCGAATCCCGGCAAGTACAACCACAGCACACCGGGCGCCGGCACCCCGCAGCACATCGCCTTCGAAGTGTTCAACCACGCAGCAGGTATCAACATCACGCACGTGCCGTACAAGGGCACCGGCCCGGCGATCGCCGATCTGATCGCGGGGCAAGTGCAGACCGCGTTCGGCACGATGGCCTCGCTCGAGCAGCACGTGAAGGCCGGCAAGCTGCGGGCGCTCGCCGTCGCAACGCCGAAGCGCTCGCTGGCGATGCCCAACGTGCCGACGGTCGCCGAGTCCGCGCTTGCCGGATTCGACGTGTCGCTGTGGTATTCGATCCTCGCGCCGGCCGGCACGCCGGCGCCCATCCTCGCGCGGCTCTCGGCCGAAGTGTCGAAGGCGCTTGCCGCACCCGAAGTAAGGGATCGCCTGGTCTCGCAAGGATTCGAAATCTCCTACCTGCCGCCCGAGCAGATGAACGCCCTCATGAAAGGCGACATCGCGCGCTGGGGCAAGGCGCTGCGCGAAATCGGCCTGAAGCTCGACTGACGAGGCTGCGTCCGTGAGCATCAACGCAGCGCTCGCCGGCATCCGGGTCCTCGACTTCGCGCAGGTCGGCGCAGGCCCAATGTGCAGCATGCAGCTCGGCGACCTCGGCGCGGATGTATTCAAGGTCGAGCCGCCCGCGGGCGACCTCGGCCGCAAGCTCGGCCCGCCCTGGCAGGAGGGCGAGTCGGTCGTCTCGATGAGCTTCAACCGCAACAAGCGCTCGCTTGTCATCGACATGAAGAAACCCGAAGGACCGAGCCTCGTGCGGCGCATGGTCGCGCAGGCCGACGTGGTGATGGAAAGCTTCCGGCCGGGCGTGATGGCCAAGCTCGGCATCGGCTACGAGGCGCTCAGCGCCGTGAATCCGCGCATCGTTTTCTGTTCGATTTCCGCCTATGGCCAGACCGGGCCGTGGAAAGACAAGCCCGGTGTGGACGGCATCATCCAGGCCGTGTCGGGCCTGATGAGCAACATCGGCGACGCGGACTCCCCGCCGATGAAAGTGCTGGTCCCGGCGGTGGACATGGTCACCGGCTTTCTCGCCACGACAGCGGTGCTCGCGGCCTTGCGCGCGCGCGATGCCGACGGCCGCGGCCAGCACCTCGACCAGAGCCTCTACAACAGCGCCGTGATGCTCCAGCAGTCGGCCGTGGCTTCCTTCCTCTCGGACGGCCAAGTCCCTGCCCGCACCGGCACGGCTGCGCCCTACTCCGCGCCGAACGAGGCCTACCCCACCAAGGACGGCTGGATCATGATCGCCGCCTATCACGAGGACCGCTGGAAGGCGTTCTGCAACGTGCTCGGCGATCCGGCGCTGGCAGCGCATCCTGATTTCGCGACCAACCCGCAGCGCGTGGCCAATCGCGCCAAGCTGATGACACAGCTCACGAAGCTGCTGGCGGCGAAAACCTCGGCCGAGTGGCAGGAAGTCCTCGAAGCGGCCGACATCATCTGCGGGCCGATCGCCGACTACCGCATGCTCATGGAATCCCCGCAGCTTGCGCACAACGGCGTGATCGTCGAGGCGACCAACTCGATCGCGGGCAAGCTGCGCATGCCCGGTATGGCGCTTGGCGACCGCAATGCGCAATCGCGCGTGCATCGCGGGCCGCCCGCGATCGGCGAACACAGTTGCGAAGTCCTTGCGGCGTTCGGCCTCTCGCAATCCGAAATCGATGCGTTGCTTGCAAGCGGCGCGGTCGTGCAGCGAAAGGAAGCAGGAAAATGAAATTCAAGGCGGTACGCCTCTACAACGAGGACGGCAGGCGCGTGAGCCGCATGGTCGAGCAGTCGCTCGACGATCTCGATCCCGGCGACGTCGTCATCCAATCGAAATTTGCGGCGGTCAACTACAAGGACGCGCGCGCGGTGACCGGCGTAGACAAGGTGATCACGCGCTACCCGTGCATCCCCGGCGTCGAGGTGGCCGGTGTGGTGGTGGAATCGAAGGACCCAACGTTTCGCGCAGGCGACGTGGTCACCGTGCAGGGCGGGCGCGACTTCGGCATGCGGCGCGACGGCGGCTACAGCGAATACGTGCGCGTGCCGGCCGAGTGGGTCGGGCGTGTACCCGAGGGCACTGATCCGTTCGAATCGGTGGCGATGGGACTGGCGGCCTACACCTCCGCGCTCGCGGTCGAAGAACTCCTCAACCGCGGCGTGACGCCCGACAAGGGGCCGGTGCTGGTGACCGGCGGCACCGGCGGCAGTTCGTCGTTTGCGATCGACATGCTCGCGGGCCTGGGCTACCACGTGGTCGCAAGCACAGGGAAGGCCGCCGAGCATGCCTACCTGCGCAACATCGGCGCATCCGAAATCGTCGGGCGCGACGGCATTGCGGGCGGCGGCAAGCCGCTCGAAGACCAACGCTGGGCCGGCGCGATCGACGCGGTCGGTGGCAAGCCGCTCGACCAACTGTTGCGTTCGATGCAGCAGCGCGGCGTGGTCTGCGCCTTCGGCAACGCCGCGAGCGAGACGCTCAACACCTCGATCTACCCTTTCATCCTGCGCGGCGTGACGCTTACCGGCATCAACGGCAACCACCCGGTGCCGGAGCGCGGATCGGCATGGACGCGCATGCAGCCCGGCGGCGACCTGCGGCCAAGGCATATCCGCACGATTGCGTATACGATCGCCTTCGACGACCTGAAGACGCATTGCGACAAGCTGATCGCCTCCGGCGTGCGCGGGCGCGCGGTCGTGAAGTTTGCCTGAAGGGTGTCCGCGCCGGAGTTGAAATGCTGCCATTTTTCGGGTTTGCCCCGCGTGTTTATTGGCTTCCAAGGCGAAATGCTGCCATCACCCCTCCAAAGGAGAGCGCATGAAACTCGACAATGACCACCCCGCGGAGTTCCGCACCGATCACCCGGCGGAGTACCGCCATATTGACGACATGGCTTGGGAGACGCTGCGCTTTCCAGGCCAGCAGAGCAAGATGCTTTTCCACCCGCGCCCCGAGCGGCCGACCGAGCCGAACGCCGGATTCGTGCGCTACGAGCCGGGCGCGCACCACCCGCTGCACCGCCACGACTTCGCGCAGGTCTGGTACGTGCTCGAAGGCACCTTCAAGATCGGCGAGCGCACCGTCGACCCCGGCACGATGATCCACTACCCGGACCCGCACTTCGAGGCCGACCTGTCGACTGCCACCGGCGGGCTGATGCTGTTCGTGCAGTACCAGGGTCCGAGCACCGGCAAGGGCCCGATCTACGACGGGCGCTTCAACATGGAGAAGCGGAAAGACCTGTCGGAGGAGAACCTGCAGGTGTAACGAACAGGCACAGGGGAACCCAGGTTCCCCCGTGACCCCTTCCTGTCCTCAGGCGAGTTCGCTCTCGAGCGCGTACCCGGCGCCCGCATCCTGCCCGAGCGCCTTCACCAGCCAGGGCATCGCGTCCTTCAGCAGCGCCGGCAGGTCCCAGGGCGGGTTGAGAATGAACAACCCGCTGCCATGCAATCCGTAGCCGTCTACAGAGGGCGCTTTCACGGTCAGCGCGACATGCAGCCAGTCCTTCCTTTGCAGGCGCTTCAGCGACGCCGGAAACTGCCCCGACTCGCGCCGCTGCACAACCGGGTACCAAAGCACATAAACACCGGTGGCAAAGCGCTGGAGCGCGTCCTCGATCGCCGCACGCGCGCGGGCATAGTCCCGTTTGTCTTCGTAGGAGGGATCGATCAGCACGAGTCCGCGTCGCGACGGCGGCGGCAACACCGACTTGAGCGCATCGAACCCATCGCCCGCCTGGACCATCACCCGGGGGCTGTCCTTCGCGAAATGCTCTCTTAATCCGCGGCTTTCGGTGCTGTGCAGCTCGAAGAGGCGCAAGCGGTCCTGCTCGCGCAGCAGATTCATCGCGATCTGCGCCGAACCCGGATAGGCGCGCAGCTTGCCGTCCGGATTCAGGCCGCGCACCTGCTCGAGGTAGTCCGCAATCAAAGGCGGTGCATCCTTCGCTCCCCACAGCCGCCCGATGCCGGTCTCGTACTCTGCATTCTTTTGCGCCCACGCCTCATCCAACGCATAGCCGGCCGCACCGGCATGCGTGTCCACGTACCAGAGCGGTTTTTCCTTCTTCGTGAGGTAACCGAGCAGGTGCACCAGCACGGCGTGCTTCAGCACATCGGCATGATTGCCGGCGTGGAACGCGTGGCGATAGCTCAGCACAGCACAATTATCCCAGACGCGGAGAGGTTCCCGTGTTCGACCCGCGCTGACGGCTGGTAGGGATATCGCCCTCGGAGTAGGATTCCGCCACGCGGTTACGACCAAACCTGAGGAGGAGCGGGCCGTGACGAAATCCATGAATTTCCTGGCTGCGGCTGGAACGATGGCCCTTGCCGCGCTCATCCTTGCGCCGGCCGCGGTGGCGCAAGGCCAGTATCCGAGCAAGCCGATCCGCATGGTCCTGCAGTTTCCTGCCGGGGGCCTGGTCGATGTGATCGCCCGCCTGCTGTCGCAGCCGCTCACCCAGCAGCTCGGCCAACCGATCATCGTCGACAACCGGCCGGGCGCGGACGGCGCGATCGCCGGTGAAAACGTGGTCAAGTCGGCGCCCGACGGCTACACGGTCTTCTTCGCCACCACCGGCGCCATTGCATCGATCCAGGGCCTGCGCAAGAACCCGCCTTACGATTCGCTGGTGGATTTCACCCCGATCTCCATGATCGGGCGCTTCCCGTTCTTCGTCTTCGCGCATCCTTCGCTGCCCTCGAAAAGCCTCGCGGAGCTGATCGACTACGCCAGGGCCAATCCAGGCAAGCTGAACTATGGCAGCGGCAGCGTGCCGAGCATCATCGCCACCTCGCAGATTGCCCAGCTGGCCAAGTTGCAGATGCAGCACATCCCGTACAAGGGGGACCCGCCGCTGATGCTCGACCTTGTCGCGGGTCGGGTGCATTTCGCGTTTGCGAGCACTTCGCCGGGTGGACCGCTCGCCAAGGAAGGCAAGCTGCGCGTGCTCGGCACGCTGGGCTCGCGTCGCAGCGCGTTGTTCCCGGATGCGCCGACCATGGCCGAGTCCGGGTTCCCGCAGTTCAAGCTGGTGTCGTGGTGCGCGATGTTCGGGCCGGCAAAGCTGCCGGTCGACATCGTCGAGCGCCTCGCGCGCGAGTTCAACACGGCGATCAAGCGCCCCGAGGTCAAGGACGCCCTCGACAAATACGGCTTCGAGCTCGAAGGCTCCACGCCGCAGGAACTGACCGCGTATGTGCGCGAACAGGTCGCCTACTGGAAGCAGAGCGTGCAGGAAGCGGGCATCACGCCGGACTGAGCTTATGGACAACTCCGATTCGCGCTTCCTGCGCTTCCGAGTCGCGCCGCGGATGCCGAAATTCGGCGCCTGGGTCGAAGGCGTCGACCTGGCCCGCGATCTGCCGCCGGACGTCCAGCGCGAACTGCGCGTGGCCTGGCTTCACTATGGCGTGCTGTTCTTTCGCGGCCAATCCAAATTGACTCCGCAACAACACGTGGCTCTTTCGCACGTTTTTGGCGCCGGTCCGTATGAAGGGAACCCCCAGTTCGAGCGTCATAAGGAAAACCCGCAGGTCGAACTGCTGGTATCCGATGCTGAGCGGGTCTCGAACTCCGATCAATGGCACACGGACCTTTCCTACAACAATCCGGCGCCGCTCGGCACGATCATCCAAATCCAGGAAAAGCCGCCCGTAGGCGGAAACACCGCCTGGGCCTGCATGCGCAAAGCCTATGAATGGCTGTCACCACCCATGCGCGCTTGCCTGGATGAACTCGTGGCGGTGCACGCGCACGTCAACCATCGCCGCCTGTCGTGGGCAAATCTCGTCGAACCGACCGTGTTGATCGACATCCTGCGCAATGATCCTCCCGTGAAGCATCCGGTCGTGATGCGGCACCCGATCACCGGCACTGGCGGCCTTTATGTCAACGAGTTGTTTACGCGCGACATCTGCGACATGCATCCGGTCGAGAGTGCCGCGCTTCTGGCCATGCTGCATCGTTGGTCCCGCCTGCCCGAATTCCAACTCCATCACGAGTGGCAGCAAAACGATATTGCGGTGTGGGACAACTACCGAACCCAGCACTACGCGCTCTACGATTATTTTCCGGCGTACAGGGTGAACCAGCGGGTCACCACCCGGATGTTCGAGGATTTTGCGCAGTTGAAGGGAGATATGAATGCGATCGGATGAGCACACACGCCGCCTACGGCGGCAGACCTTGACCGCGCTCTTGCTCGCCACATCCCAGAGCCAGGAGCGGATAACAGGGAATCCAGGGTTGCGCTGTTCTTAGCACCTCGGCTTGAACGCATCGTCCACCTCGACGCGATAGCCATTGGCCAGCCGATTCGTCTCGTTCGCCAGGCCCACCACCGCCATCAGCTCACCCAGCATCGCGTCGGTCATGCCCTTCTTGCGCGCGCCGGCAGTGTGCGAGTAGGTGCAGTATTCGCAGCCGTTCGTCGCACTGACCGCCACGTAGATCATCTCTTTCACCAGCGGGTCGAGCGCACCCGGCGCCATCACCTGCCGAACGTTGTCCCACATGCGGCGCAGGTTGGCCGGGTCGTGCGCGAGCACCTTCCAGAAATTGTTCACCCAGTCGGTGCCGCGCGCTTGCATGATTTCGTCGTAGACCGCCTTCACTTCGGGCGGGGCGTCGGCATATTCGATCATCGGGACGAGGGCCACGGAATTCCTCCAATCAAACGCGGGATTGCATCCCGCAAAGCGTCTTACTTCAATCCGAACACGAGGTACCCGAGGCGCCGCAGCGACTCGAGGAAATTGGCCGTGCTGGGACGATCGGCAGCGGCCTGCCCCTCGAGACACGCCTCGACCGAACGGGTCCCGTCGAACCGGCCGGCAAGGGCCGATTGCCAGTCATTCAGTTCAATATCGGGAAAGCTCTCCCGCCTGAGCAACGCCTTGCCGTTCTCCCGGCAAAAATAGTCGCCCGTCCACGCGGGCAACAGCCGGTTGAAATTTCCCGGCGCGACTTCGATGTGATAGTCATGGACCGGGCGGTCGTCCCTGCAGGCGATCATGCAGTGAGTCCCGATCGAGCAGGAGAACAGCTCGATCGCCGGCCAGATCTCGCGCTCCGAAAGGCCCAGCGTCCATTGGTACAGCGGATGGTCGGTTCCAACGTACCTATTCGGGTAATAGAACTGGATCTGGCTCGGCGACCAGGACTGGAAAACCAGGTTGCTTTTCTTCCGGTGCGCGCGTACTTGCCGTAGACCATCAGGCCCATGCTGCCGTCGGTCTTGAGGCATTCGCGCAACGCCCTCAGGCCCGTCTCCGGGGACTTGAGGTGGTGAAGCACGCCGACGCAGAGAATCAGGTCGAAGCGCCTGCCCAGTGTCGCAAGCTCCTCCAGCGGCATCTGGATCAGCTCGAGATTGTCCAGGCCGTGCTTGTCTTTGAGATACGCCTCATGCGCAAGGCTGCTGGCGCTGACGTCGACGCCGGTGACGCGACATTGTCGGTTGTGGAACGCGATCGAAGCGGCCTGGTTGGCGCCGCAACCGGCAATCAGGATCTCCTTGCGATGCCAGTCGGCGCAACGGGGCCAGTACGCGAAATGGGTCGCCCAGCAGGAGGGGTCGAGTTGCTCACGGATCGGACTGGTCGACAAGTCATCGACCGGGCTCGGGTAGACCCAGTTTTCGTATTGCTCCTGGACGATGTCTTTGCTCATGCGTTCTCGCCCCGGAAGGAACAGGCAGATCGGCCGCGAACAAAAAAGCCGCATTTCTGCGGCCAACGGCACTGCGAATCGAGCTTCCGAATCACTGGTCGGGGCGAGAGGATTTGAACCTCCGACCACCTGCACCCCATGCAGGTACGCTACCAGGCTGCGCTACGCCCCGAGGGCGCGGATTATAGCAGAGGGGCGATGCCGCCCTCAGCTCGCAGGCGAGCTGTCGCCGGCATCGCTGCCAAGCGAATCGATCACTTCCTTGATCTCGCGCCGGATCTGGACCACGTCGACCTTGCCGCGGCCGTTGCCGCTCTTGGCCGCGACGCCCGCGGCGCGCTCCAGCGCCTCGACGCGCGCGGCTTCGCGGCCCTGCGAATAGACATCGTCAAGCCGGTTGCGCGCGCCGCTGATGGTGAAGCCTTCCTCGTACAGCAGCTCGCGGATGCGGCGAATCAACAAGACTTCGTGATGCTGGTAGTAGCGCCGGTTGCCGCGGCGCTTGACCGGCTTCAGCTGGGTGAACTCCTGCTCCCAGTAGCGCAGCACGTGCGGCTTCACCCCGCACAATTCGCTGACCTCACCGATGGTGAAGTAGCGCTTGGCCGGGATCGGCGGGAGGTCAGCTTTCTTACGGCTTGGGTCCATCGCCATCGCGCGACTTTTCGACCATGGCCTTCAGCTTCTGGCTGGCGTGAAAAGTGACCACTCGGCGGGCGCTGATGGGGATTTCCTCGCCCGTCTTGGGATTGCGCCCGGGGCGCTGCGGCTTGTCGCGCAGCTGGAAGTTTCCGAAGCCCGAGAGCTTGACGCTTTCACCGCGCTCCAGGGCCCCTCGGATTTCCTCGAAAAAGGCTTCGACCATGTCCTTGGCCTCGCGCTTGTTCAGGCCGACCTTCTCAAACAGCAGGTCGGCGAGTTCGGCCTTGGTCAAAGTCATCACTGCTCCCTGAATCTTCTTTATGAACGGAGGGTTGCGCCGAATCGGCGTCCCAGCAATTCGACCATCTGGGCGATGGCGGAATCGGCTTCCGCATCTGTGAGTGTTTTTTCAGTATCTTGCATAACTATCCGGAACGCAAGGCTTTTTCGGCCTGCGGGCAGGCTCTTGCCCTGGTAAACGTCGAACAGGCGCACTGAGCGCACGATGGCTGGTTTTTCGCCGATCATCGCGTCAAGAAGGGCTTGGACTTGCAGCGCCGCATCCACCAGGACCGCCAGGTCTCGCACCACCGGCGGGAAGCGCGAAGGGTGCCCGGGATGCGGCACCGGCATCGCCTGGAGGATGGCAGCATCCAGTTCGAACAGAACCGCCGGCTGAGGAAGCTCGAATTTGGCCTGCCAACGCGGGTGCAACTCGCCCACCCACCCGATGGCGGCGCCATCGAGCAGCACGCGGGCCGAGCGACCCGGGTGAAGGGCCGGGTGCGTTGCGGCTTCGAATCGCGCCACGCGCGGCCACACCAGGGCTTCGACATCGGCCTTGAGGTCGAAGAAGTCCACGGGTCGCGCTGGGGCGCCCCACTGCTCGTCCTCGGCCGGCCCGCAGGCCGCAGCGGCGATGCGCATGGGTTGCGCAAGGCCGGCGACCGTGAGTTCCCCGTCCTTGACCGAAGCATCGCGCAGGAAAGCGCGGCCGACCTCGAACACCCTCACGCGCGATTGCTTTCTCGCCATGTTGTAGCGGATGTTGTCGATGAGGCCGCCGAACAGCGTCGTGCGCATCGCCGACTGGTGGCTTGCGATCGGGTTGAGCAGGCGCACCGGATCGGCGTTGCCGGCGAGGTCCGTTTCCCAGCTCTCGTCGACGAAAGTGAAATTGACGACTTCCTGGTAGTCGCGCGCGGCAACCAGCGAGCGGATCGCGTGCAGGGAGCGGCACGCCTCGGACCGGGTGCGCATCGCCGCCGGCGCCGAAGGCGGGTTGGCCGGGATGCGCTCGAACCCGTAGACGCGCGCGACCTCTTCGATCAGGTCTTCCTCGATCTCGATGTCGAAGCGATACGACGGCGGCGTCACGGTGAAGGTATCGGCACTGTGCACGAAAGGCAGCGATAGCCGCGTGAAGATGTCGGCCATCTCGTCGGCCGTGACCGGCACGCCGATGATCTTCTGCGCGCGGGAGACTCGCATCGCCACCGGCTTCCTGTCGGGAAGCTTCTTCACTACATCCACGGTCGGCCCGGGCTCGCCGCCGCAGATCTCCAGGACGAGCTTCGTTGCGTACTCGATGCCGGCGACGTTGTTGTCGAAATCCACGCCCCGCTCGAACCGGTGCGAGGCGTCCGATGAAAAGTTGTAGCGCCGCGCGCGGCCGGCGATCGCCTCGGGGAAGAAGAACGCCGACTCGAGGAAGATGTTCTTCGTGTCGAGGTCGGCCTTGGTCGAGTCGCCGCCCATGATGCCGCCGAGGCCAATGGGGCCGGAGTCGTCGGTGATGCAGAGCACCGAGCCGTCGACGTCAACGGTCATCTCGTTGAGGAGCTTGACCTTCTCGCCCGCCCGGCCCCAGCGCACGTCGATGCCGCCGGCCACCTTGTCCTGGTCGTAGACGTGGAGCGGCCGCCCCATCTCGAGCATCACGTAGTTCGTGACGTCGACCAACGCCGAGATCGAGCGCTGGCCGGCGCGCTCCAGGCGCTGCTTCATCCAGTCCGGTGTCGGCGCCTTGGCGTTCACGTTGCGAATCGAGCGGCCGGCGAACCGGCCGCAGCCCTCCGCATCGGTGATCCCGACCGGCAGCTTCGCGTCGCACGTTGCCGGGATCGCCTTGATGTCGGGCGCCTTGAGTTTTGCGCGCGTCAGCGCGGAAACCTCGCGCGCCACGCCGAGCACCGAAAGACAGTCGGCCTTGTTCGGCGTGAGCTTGATCTCGAAGACGTTGTCGTCGAGCTGCAGCAGGGTGCGCACGTCGGCGCCCACCTCAGAAGCGCCTGGCAGATCGAGCAACCCGCTGTGGTCCTCCGACATTCCGAGTTCTCGCGCAGAGCACAGCATCCCCTGGCTTTCGACGCCGCGCATCTTGGCTGCCTTGATCTGCGTGGGACCTGATGCGCCTGGAAGCTTCGCGCCGATCATCGCGAGCGCTGCTTTCATCCCGGCGCGCACGTTCGGCGCGCCGCACACGATCTGCAAAGGCTCGCCTTTGCCGATATCGACGCTGCAAAGCGAGAGCTTATCTGCGTTCGGATGCTTGCCGACCGTGAGCACCTCGCCGACGACGATGCCGGAAAAGGCAGGCGCGACCGGCCTGAGCGATTCGACTTCGAGCCCGGACATCGTGAGAAGGTGCGCGAGCTCCGCCGTCGTGAGCGGCGGGTCGACCATGGAGCGCAGCCAGCTTTCCGGAATCAGCATTTCAGAACTGCTTCAGGAAACGCAGGTCGCCGTCGAAGAACAGGCGCAGGTCGTCGATGCCGTAGCGAAGCATCGTGAGGCGCTCGAGTCCCGAGCCGAAAGCAAAGCCGATGTGGCGCTCCGGGTCGAGGCCGAAATTGCGGATCACGCTCGGATGTACCTGCCCCGAGCCGGAAATCTCCAGCCAGCGCCCTTCGAACGGGCCGTCGGCGAACTGCATGTCGATCTCGGCCGAAGGCTCGGTGAACGGGAAGTACGAGGGACGAAAGCGCACCTGCAGCGCATCCGTCTCGAAGAATCGGCGCAGGAAATCCGTGTACACGCCCTTGAGGTCGGCGAAGCTGATGTGCTCGTCGATCCACAGCCCTTCGACCTGGTGGAACATCGGCGAGTGCGTTGCGTCCGAATCGACCCGGTACGTGCGGCCCGGCGCGATCACCTTGATCGGTGGCTTGTGCATGCGTGCGTAGCGCACCTGCATCGGGCTGGTGTGCGTGCGCAGCAGCAGTTGCAGGCCCGATGAATCTTTATGGTCGACGTAGAACGTGTCCTGCATCGAGCGCGCAGGATGATTCTCTGGATTGTTCAGGGCGGTGAAGTTGTACCAGTCGGTCTCGATCTCGGGACCGTCGGCGACCTCGAAACCGATCGAGCCGAAGATCTCCTCGATCCTCTGCCAGGTGCGCGTGATCGGGTGGATGCCGCCCAGCGATCGGCCCCGGCCGGGCAGCGTGACATCGAGCGCTTCTTCGGCGAGGCGGGCCTGCATCCTCGCATCGGCCAGCCCGGCCCGGCGCGCGTCGAGGGCCGCTTCGAGCCGCACTTTGGCCGCGTTGATGCCGGCCCCCGCGGCCTTGCGCTCCTCGACTGCGAGCGCACCCAGCCCCTTGAGCAGCGAAGTCAGCTCTCCCGACTTGCCAAAATAGCGGGCCTTGGCATTTTCGAGGGCCGCCGGGTCGTGCGCTTGGCCGAACTCGCCAATCGCGCGGGCGACGATGTCATCCAGGTTTTGCATCGGCTATCGGGCTGCGTCCTCGTCGGACTCTCCTCAAACGAAAAGCGAGGGACCGGCCCTCGCTTTCCTTCACTTCGGGATTGCGGGCTCAGGCCCCGAGGCTGGCCTTGACCTGCCCGGCGATCTTCGCAAACGCCGGCTTGTCCATCACCGCGATGTCCGCGAGCATCTTGCGGTCGATTCCGATGTTGGCTTTCTTCAGGCCGTTCATGAACACGCTGTAGGTCATCCCGTGCGTGCGCACCGCCGCGTTGATCCGGGCTATCCACAGCGCGCGGAACGTGCGCTTGCGATTGCGGCGGTCGCGATAGGCGTACTGCCCCGCCTTCATCACCGCTTCTTTGGCGATGCGCCATACGTTCTTGCGGCGGCCGCGGAACCCCTTGGCCTGCTCGAGGACTTTCTTGTGGCGCGCGTGCGCCGTTACCCCACGTTTGACTCTTGGCATTTTTCCTCTCCCCTATCAGGCGTACGGCATCATGGCCTTGACTGCGGCCAGGTTGCTCTCGTGGACGGAGGTGCCGCCGCGCAGGTGGCGTTTGCGCTTGGTCGACTTCTTGGTGAGGATGTGGCGCAGGTTGGCGCTACCCCGCTTGATACTGCCGGAACCGCGCACCTTGAATCGCTTCGAGGCGCCTTTCTTGGTCTTCATCTTGGGCATAACTGCTCCAACTCTTTTTTAACATGACGCCAGGTGGCCCGCTTCGCGAGCGCTTGATACCCGGTGGTCACTTCTGACCCGCACAAACCGCTTGCGGGTTCCTTCACCCCTCGCTTGCGGGTTCCTTCACCCCTTCGCGGGGGACTGCCTAGGCTGCGGCCGGTTTCGGCTCCGCAGTTTTCTCAGGGGCTGCGCCTTCGGGCCTGGGCGGTTTGGGCGCCTTGGGCTTCTGCGGTGCCGCCACTTTCAGGTCCTTCTTCTTCGGCCCCAGCACCATCACCATCTGGCGGCCTTCCATTCGCGGGAAATTCTCAACCACGCCATGCGGCTCGAGGTCGGCCTTGACCCTTTCGAGCAAGCGCACGCCGAATTCCTGGTGGGCCATTTCGCGACCGCGGAAACGCAACGTCACTTTCGTCTTGTCGCCTTCTTCAAGGAAGCGGATGAGGTTCCTCAGCTTGATCTTGTAATCGCCCTCGTCGGTGCCGGGGCGGAACTTGACCTCTTTGACCTGAATCTGCTTTTGCTTGAGCTTGGCTTCGTGCGCCTTCTTCTGCTCGCGGTACTTGAACTTGCCGAAGTCCATGAGCTTGCACACGGGGGGCACAGCCAGAGGAGCGATTTCGACCAGGTCGATCTCCTTTTCCTCTGCCATCCGCATCGCCTCTCCTATCGTGACGATGCCGAGCTGTTCGCCTTCTTCCCCGACGAGACGGATCTCGGGGGCCGTAATCTGGGCATTCAGACGTTGCGCCTTACTTTCGATCGCGATGAGTGCAAACTCCTCTGATGGCGGCACCTTGCCGGTCGCCGCGCTGACCGGACGCAGCCACCCGGCTGCGCGAAAAAATCAGGCCGTGTTCTACGCGCTGGTCTCTTTTCGGAGACGTTCGATGAAGGCTTCGAGGGCCATGGCCCCGAGATCCTCACCGCTGCGCGTGCGCACGGCCACTGTTCCAGCCTGCTTTTCCTTGTCTCCCACGACCAGCTGGAAGGGGAGCTTTTGCAAGCTATGTTCTCGTATTTTATAGGAAATTTTTTCGTTGCGCAAATCCGCCACGGCGCGCCAACCGCCCGCCCGAAGGGCCGCGGAGACCGCCTCGGCATAGTCTGCCTGGTGCTCTGAGATGTTCATCACCACGACCTGCTCCGGCGCCAGCCACAAGGGAAAAGCGCCGGCGAAGTTTTCGATCAGGATTCCCATGAACCGCTCCATGGAACCGACGATTGCCCGGTGGAGCATGACGGGCACATGCCGGGCGTTGTCCTCGCCGACGTACTCGGCACCCAGCCTTTCGGGCATGAAGAAATCCACCTGCATCGTGCCGCATTGCCAGACCCGGCCGATCGCGTCCTTGAGTGAATACTCGATCTTCGGGCCGTAAAAGGCGCCCTCGCCGGGCGAAACCGTGAATTCGATGCCTGAGCGCTTCAGGGACTCCATCAGCGCCGCTTCGGCCTTGTCCCAGAGTTCGTCGGCGCCGATGCGCTTGGCCGGGCGCGTGGCCACCTTGTAGATCACTTCCTTGAACCCGAAATCGCGGTAGACCTTCTGCAACAGCGCGGTAAACGCCTCGCATTCGGCCAAGATATGGTCCTCGGTGCAGAAGATATGGCCGTCGTCCTGCACGAACCCCCGCACGCGCATGAGGCCATGCAAGGCGCCCGAGGGCTCGTTGCGGTGGCAACTGCCGAATTCGCCGAGGCGGTACGGCAGGTCGCGATAACTCTTCACGCCCTGGTTGAACAC
>CANKMT010000061.1 GCA_947482825.1 Betaproteobacteria bacterium
CCCTGCGCAATGCTGAAATTGCGCGCGAGGCGCCCGAGCACGTAAGGCAGCGCCGCGCCGCCATGCGAGATCACCAGCTTCACGCCTGCATACTTGAGCAGGTGCCCCGAGTGCAGCAGCCTCGCCACCGCAATCGAAGTGTCCGCCACGCGCCCGATCGCGTTCACGAGATCGTAGTCCGCAAGACGCGGCTCGCCGCACAGGAACATCGGGTGCAGGAACACGCCGGCCTTTGCGTCGGAGGCGGCCTGCCAGAACGGATCGAGATTCGGGTCGTCGAGGTTGCCGCCTTGCCCTTTTGGAAGCGTGCCGATCATCAGCCCGCCGAAACCCGCCTCGATCGCCTCGCCGAGCACCTGCGCAGCCATCGCGCCGTCCTGCAACGGCACCGTCGCAAGCGGCGTGAAGCGCGTCTGGCCGGCGAGTTCCTCTTTCATGCAGGCGTTGATGAAGCGGCTCCACTCGAGGCCCTCAGCCGCGGGCAATTCGTAGCCGAAGCTGTCCAGCCACCCGCCGACGAGCTGGTGGTCGATGCCGTTCTTGTCCATCCAGGCGATGCGATCCGCGAGGTCGGAGAGCTTCGGCATGATCGGGCGCGTCAATTCCCCGCCGGGGAACTGCATGCGGTTGGTGTTGTTCTCGCGCTTGAGCGTGACCGAAGGAAACCGGGAGTGTTCGGAGTCGAAGCGCTCGAACAGCAGTTTTGGGATGTAGTGCGCGTGAATGTCGATGATCATCTTGCCTGCCTCGTCTTCATTTGATTCCTGTTTGTCCACGCGATGGCCGTGCGGCCGGCGATCCTGCCGAACACCAGCGCCCGCATCACCGCCACGGCGTTCGGCGCAGAGCCGTGGAAATGCCCCGTCATCTCCCCGGCGGCATAGAGGCCGGCGATCGGGCCCGCGGCGCCGAGCACTTCGGCTGCGTCATTGGTCGCAATGCCGCCGAAGGTATAGGCGATCGAGCCGACCAGCGGCCAGGCCAGGTAGGGCGGACGGTCCAGGGAACGCGCCCAGTTCGATTTTGGCGGGACGAGTGAATCCGCAGCCCCGAGTCCGTCGGCGCGCGTTGCGTCGAAGCGCGCGGCATCGCCGGTGCATGCGGCGTTGTATTCCCCAATCGTCTTGCGCAACCTGTGCGCGTCGATGCCGGTGAGCGCGGCGAGATCATCGAGCGAGCCGGCACGCACCGGCGGCACTTCGGAGCGGATTGCGCGCTCATAACCGGCGATGTCGAGCAAGCGTGAATCCAAGATAGCCCAAGCTTTGCGTCCCGGCGTCGAGAAATGGATCGCGCGGGAAAACTCTTCCCAGGTTTCGTGCACGAGCCCGCGTCCCTCGTTGAAAAAACGCTGCCCTTGCGTATCGACGACGATTCCGTAGGGATACACGAGCACCACGGGCGCCGGCCCGGTGCTGCGCGGGTCGGTCGGCTCGCTATGCATGCCGTTCCAGTCGCCCGCGGCGAGCGCGCCGGCTTCAAGCGCCATGCGGATGCCTTCGCCCTCGTCATGAGCCGAGCCTGCCGAGATCGGGCGAAGCGATTCGGCGCCCTCGCCCAGGTGCTCGCGCAGCATTGCAGGGCTGCCCTGGAAGCCCCCGCTGGCGAGGACCACCGCGCTTGCGCCGATTTGCAACCCGGTGCCGTCAGCGCGTTCGGCCGACACACCTTCGATCCCACCCGCGGATCCGCGAATCAGCTTGTGCGCGCGGCACTCGTAGAGGAAATTCACGCCCGCGGCTTTCGCGGCATTGGCCAGCGCATCGACGATTGCCCCTCCGCCACCCACCGGCTGGATACGCGGCGGTCCCACGCTCAGGTAGTAGCCGGGCGAATGGAATTCGACCCCGTGCCGCTCGAGCCACTGCAGGGCCTCTGGCGCTTCTCTGGCAAGCCGGCGGAAATAGGCGCGGTCGCCGAATCCGCCGGTGGCCGCGATCATGTCCGCCTCGAAATCCGGCGTCACCTCCGCGCTGGATTTCATTCGCAGGTTCGAGGGGCTCCAGCGCGTGCCGCCGCCGCTCTGGGGTTGCGCGGTGCGTTCGAGGACCACGATGCGCGCCGAGGGCTGCGCCTCCGCGGCGGCAAGCGCCGCCGCCAGCCCCGCGGCGCCGTGGCCGACGACGGCGAGGTCAACCCGCATCTTTGCCCGCCGCGGGCACCTTCAGTTGGCCTTGATGTTGGCTTCTTTCACGAGCTTGGCATTCGAGACCACTTCCTCGCGCAGCAGCGCATCGAAAGCTTCCGGCGTGAAGATGCGCACGTCCTGGTTCAGGCTTGCCCAGCGCGCCTTGATCTCGGGCGAATTGAGAGCCTTGACTGCTTCGGCGTGGATCCTGCCGACGATTTCGCGCGGCGTCTTCGCCTGGACGCCCATGCCGACCCAGAACGGCTGCGCGGAATTCGGCACGCCGGCTTCCTCGGTGGTAGGCAGGTCCGGCTGGGTCGAGGTGCGTTGCTTCGAGCTCACCGCGAGCGCGCGCAAGCGCCCGTCCTTCACCATCGGCATCACGTTGCCGATCGGGCAAAAGCAATAGTCGACCCGGCCGCTCAGCACATCGGTGAGCGATTCGGGCGTGCCTTTGTAGGGCACTGAAAGCACGTCGATGCCGGCACTGAGGCGAAAACGTTCCGTGGTCAGGTGCGTTGCGCTCCCCGCGCCGATCACGGCCGCGTTCATCTTGCCCGGGTTCGCCTTGGCCGCGGCAATAAGGTCCTTGACCGATCTGATGTCCCGGTCGGCGCGCACGGCCAGGGCATTGGCGATGTCGGCGAGCATGGTGATGCCCGAGAGGTCCTTGAGCGTGTCGTACGGAAGGTTGGGCACGGTCGAGGGCGTGACGGTCCACGACGAGGACATCACCAGGAGCGTATAGCCGTCGGGGTCGGACTTCGCGACCAGGCTCATCGCGATGCTGCCGCTGCCGCCGGGGCGATTCTCGACGATGAAGGGCTGCCCGGTCTGGGCGGCGAGGCTTGCGGCGATCGCGCGGCCGGTGATGTCCGTACCGCTGCCGGGAGGCAAGGCCACTACGACCTTGACCGGCTTGGTCGGCCAGGCCTGCGCAAACGCGCCCGACGTCACGACGCAAAGGACGCCGATTGCGCCGCATATTCTAAATGTGTTCTTCATTTCGAACTCTCTCCTTGAAGGGTTGTCCAGATCGCGAGCGGCGTCATGGGCAGCTCGTCGACCGATTTCCCGAGCGCCGCGAGGGCGTCGTTGATCGCGCTTGCGATCGCCGCGGGCGCGCCGAGATACCCGGCCTCGCCCGAACCCTTCTGCCCGAACTCGGTCAGCGGCGAGCGCGTGCAGTGATCGACGATCTCGATTCCCGGCACCTCCATCGCGCTTGGCATAAGGTAATCCATGAACGTCTGGCTGGCGAGTTGCCCGTTGTCGCTGAACGCAAATTTCTCGTACAGCGCCGCCCCGATCCCGTGCGCAATGCCGCCGTAGGTCATGCCGTGCACGATGGCCGGGTTGATCATCGTGCCGCAGTCGTGGCCACAAACGTAGTCGAGGATCTTCGGCTGCGCGGTGAGCGGGTCGATCTCCACGAGCACAATGTGGGCTTCGAACGAGTAGCACGGGTACATCTGGATTCGTCCGTCGGCCGTCGGCAGGCCGCCCCCGGTGGGCACCTCCCAGACGAACTTGGCCTGCAGGCCGGGCTCCAGGCCGGGCGGCAGCTTGTGGAACTTGCGGTGCGCGATTTCGACCAGCTGGTCCCACGACAGCGACTTCGACGCGTCGTCCCCTACCGAAATGTTGCCGTCGCGATACTCGAGCGCAGCTTCAGGAACACCGAGGTTATGGGCCGCGATGGCCATCAGCGCGGCCTTGATCTTCTTGGCAGCACCGGCCGCGGCGCCGCCGAGCATGATCGCCATGCGGCTGCCCACCGGGCTGTTCGAGGGCAGCGCGTTGAGCGAATCGGCATGCACGACGCGAATCGAATCCGGGTCGCGCTCGAGCACTTCGCCAAGGACGGTGGACACCAGCGTCTCGTGTCCCTGGCCGGAGGTCGAAGTATTCATGACGCCGGTGATCGCCCCGGAGAGGTCGACTCGCACGAGACACGAGTCCATCCATGTGGTGGTCTCGTTCTTCGGGTTGAAGAGCGGCTCGAAGGCCGAGTTGCCACCGGACGGTTCCAGGCAAGTGGCGATGCCGATGCCGGCGAGACGGCCGGCCTCTCTCGCGGCATCGCGTGCGGCGACCAAGTCGTCGAACTTCGCCGCATCGAGCGCCTTGTCGAGCACGGCCTCGAAGTCGCCGCTGTCGTAAGTCGAGCCGCTCGGGATCAGGTAGGGGAACTGGTCTTTCGCGATGAAATTCTTCCTGCGCAGCTCGATGCGATCCATGCCGAGGTGCCGCGCGATCCGGTCGATCGCGGTCTCGATCGCGTAGTTGGTCGGCGCCTGACCGAAACCGCGTACTGCCTCCTGGGCGGTCTTGTTGGTGAGCACCGAGATCGGCTCGTACTCCACGCTGTTGATCCGGTAGGGCCCGACGATCGCGCCGACCGGCTTGCCCAGTTGCAGCGGCGAGCGGCCCGCATAGGCACCCACATCATCGAGCGCGCGGATCTTCAGCGACCGGATCGTGCCGTCGCCATCGAATGCCGCGGTCATGTCGAAAATGCGGTCCGGCCCGTGCATGTCGCCGCCGCGCATGTTTTCCAGGCGGTCTTCGATGAAGCGCACCGGCATCCCGAGGCGCTTGGCGAGATAGCCGACCAGCACCGTGTGCTTGATGCCGCGCTTGACGCCGTAGCTGCCGCCAACATCGACATCGAAGTGCACGCGCACCGCATTGCCGGGCAGGCGCAGTGCTCGCGCGGTCTGGTCGGGGAACTTCGGCATCTGGATCGACGCCCAGATATCGAGCAGTTGCGTGCCCGGATGCCACTGCGCGGCCACGCCGAAAGTCTCGATCGGCACCGTGGCGCTGCGGCCCCAGTGCACGCGGAACGAAAGCTGGTGTTGCGAGTGGGCGAAGTCCTCCGCCACCGGTCCCCAGGTAAAAGTCCTGCGGTAGAGCACGTTGCTGCCGTGGTCCGGGTGGACCAGCACCGCGTCCGGAAGAAGTGCCTGCTCTGGGTCGAGCACGTAGGGCGTCGGCTCGTAGTCGATCTCGACCTTCTCGGCGGCATCCTCGGCCAGCGCGCGGGAATCGGCCACGACGGCCACGATCCATTCGCCGGCATAGCGCACCACGCCGTGTGCAAGCGGGTAGCGAACGACTTTCGGCGTGTCGACGCCGACCAGCAAAGGGTCGACGTTGGCGCAGAGCTCTTCGCCGGTGAGGACGTAGTGCACGCCTTCCATGGCCAGCGCCGCCTCGGTACGGATCGCCTTGATACGCGCCGACGCATGCGGACTCGTGACCAGCGCGACGTGCTTCATGCCGGGCAACGCAATGTCGGCCACATAGCGGCCCCGGCCGGTCACGAAGCGCGGATCCTCCTTGGTGCGGCGCTGCTTGCCGATGTAGCGGAACGCCGCCGGCTCGGGAGCGGAACTCATTTCGCCCCCTTCGCAATATTCTCTGCCGCAAGTTGTACTGCCTGGACGATCTGCTTGTACCCAGTGCAGCGGCAGAGATTCCCGCCGATGGCGTCGCGGATCTCGGCTTCGCTCGGCGCGGGGTTCGACTCGAGCAATGCGTGCGAGGCCACGATCATCGCCGGCGTGCAGTAGCCGCATTGCAGCGCGTGCATTTCGCAAAACGCATCCTGCAGCACGCCGGGGGTGCCGTCGGGGTTGGAGAGGCCTTCGATGGTGGTGACCGAGCAGCCCTCGGCCTGCACCGCGTACATGAGGCAGGAGCGGACGGGCTCGTTGTCCAGGAGGATCGAGCACGCGCCGCAGATGCCGTGCTCGCAGCCGACGTGCGTGCCCGTGAGCCGCAACGTGTCGCGCAGGAAATCGACCAGCGTCTGGCGCGAAGGGACTTCGGCCTCGACGTCCTTGCCGTTGACCTTGAGCCTGACCTTGTAGAGGCGCTCGCTCATTGCGCGTCCTCCACGGCCGACGCAAGAGCCCGCGCGGCCGTCACGCGCGCGAGGTGCCTGCGGTAATCGGCTGTCGCGTGCAGGTCCCCATCCGCGTCGATAAGGTCGGCGGCCGCGCCTGCGGCTTCCACGATGGCGAGCTCGTCGAGCTTCCTGCCGACCAGCATCTCGCCGACTTCGGGCAGCGCATGCGGGAACGGCGAAGCCCCGCCGATGCCGAGCGCGGCCCGGATGCACCGGCCTTCCTCGTCCAGCGCCACCTGCGCGCAGGCCGAGACCAGCGCAAAGTCGCCGTGCCGGATGCTGACCTCGATGAACGCGCACCCGACGCGCGCCTCGCCCCAGGTGGGGAAACGGATCTCGGCCAGGCACTGCTCGGGCGCGATCGCCGTGACCATCGGCGCGAAGAAAAACTCTCTCGCCTGCACTTCGCTTGTGGCCGATGCGTCCTTTAACACCAGCGTGGCATCGAGCACGCAGGCCACCAGCGGGATCTCGGCCGATGGGTCGGCGTGCACGATCGAGCCGCCGACGGTGCCGCGATTCCTCGTCTGCACGTGGCCGACCCACTTGAGCGCGCGACCCAGGAGAGGCAGGTTCGCCTGCGCGCCGGAATCGCGTTCGATGACGCATTGGCGGACCGCCGCGCCGATGGTGAGGGTGTTGTCGTCGATGGAGATCGCTTTCAGTTCCTCCAGCCGATTGATGTCCACCAGCCAGGCCGGCCGCGCCAGCCGCATGGCCATCATCGGCACGAGGCTCTGCCCACCGGCGATCAACTTGGCGTCGGGACCGTGTTCTTCGAGGAGGGCGCAGGCTTCGGCGAGCGATTCGGGACGGACGTATTCGAACGGGGCGGCTTTCATAGGGCGAATGATGCACTGCAAATGCCGATTCGGGGCTACCGTTCCACAGGGTCAATCGACGGTTAGAGCCCGCGTTTCACAACTTCATTGCCGAATCCTGATTCGATGAACTTCCACCAGCAAAAGCTTGCCTCGGTAGTGGCTCATTTGCGGATACATGGAGCAATACGCCAGCAGCCGGTTCATCAGCGCCGGTATCGATTCAGGATGATTTCTCAATTGTAGCGAGACGATCCCTCGGTACGCAGCAGACGGACAACCAAAGCCGGAACGCAATGATCGGCAAAAAATCTCAAGCTCATCAGACGTCGACTTCAAAGGCCGCCAATTCTCGCGCATAGTCCAGGCAAGCGGCGATCTGCTGCTCCTTGAGATCGGGAAATTCAGCAATGATTTTTTCCGCGTTGTCGCCCTCTGCCAAATACCCCAGTATCAGGCTAACGGGTATTCGCGTGCCCTTGATTCGCGGTTTACCGCGCAGTACGTCGGGTGTGCTTTCTATGTGATCCTGCCAATTGACGCGCATATTGACCTCTCTCGTAAGAAGGGCTGACACCGTATCTTCGGATTCAGCGGCGGCCTTGCCGAACCCCGGCGGGAGCATGGCCATATTCCGGGACCTGTTGTCGGACCACCGCCCCATCTGCGGTCCAGGGCGTGATCTTCGCCAAAGTCTTAGCAAGAACGTCTTTCGCCTGGGCTGCTTCGTAGTCCATTTGCAGGCCAGTCCAAAAACCGTCGGACATGCCGAAGAAGCGAGACAACCTTAAGCCGGTATCGGCCGTGACTCCGCGAGTGCCGGACACGATCTCGCCGATCCGGCGCTGCGGCACACCGATCTCTTTTGCCAGCCGGTACTGCGTGATGCCCATGGGCTTCAGGAATTCTTCAATGAGAATCTCGCCCGGGTGCGGATAAGGGATCCTTCGCATAGGGTGCTCCGTCAATGGTAATCCACGATCTCCACGTCTTCGGGGCCTTCTGCCGTCCACCGAAAGCACACGCGAAATTTGGAACTCGAACATACGCGCCCTACCAGATCCTTTTCACGCCATATTTTCCGAAGATCGGGTCGGCGCTGACAATCGGCAATTTTTCCTCCAGCGCCTGCGCAACGAGCAAACGGTCAAATGGGTCACCACGGTGCGCAGCGAGCGCTTCGACCCGCCCGGCATGCGCCACTCCGATCTCCAGCATGCGAAATCCGTTAGCCGCGACGTTCTCAACCACGAAGCGCGTCACCGGCAGGGAGAGCTTGAGCTTTCCCAAGCCCGCCTTGATCGCCATCTCCCAGGCGCTGGCCACGCTGAGCAGGCATTCGTTGTCCCGGTTCGCAATGACGGCCCGGGCTCTTGCGGGCAGGGTACGCTCGCCTTCCACCCACCAGATAAACACATGCGTGTCCAGAAGAACGCGCATCAAACGTAATCCTTGAACCCCTCCGGCGTGGCGTCGAAATCGGGCGCAACGTAAAGGACCTGCCCTTTGCCGGATCCGGCCCTTCTGGGCTTCGCAGGCTTATCCAAAGGCACCAGCTTGAGCACCGGCTTGTTGTCCTTGGCGATGATGACCTCTTCACCGAGCATGGCTTTCTGAACGAGTTCGGAAAAGCGTGTCTTCGCTTCGGCGATGTTGAACTTTGACATGGCTGAACCCCGAAAAGGTTATATTGGTCATCTTACATGACCAACATAGATCGCTCAAGCGGGCCCGTTGGGACTCCGGAATCAGGCGTACCCCGCTTCGCGCTGATGCCGGATCGCGTGTACGACCACCGCGTCGTCGCCCTCGTCGTAGCTGTAGAGCGCGACATAGCCGGTGCGCCCGCGCGAAATCATCAGTTCGCGGAAATCGTTGTCTCCGGGGCGACCGATCTCGGGATGCCTGTGAAGGACATCGAAAGCTTCGACAATACTTCTCGCGGTGTCTTTCGCCCCACGTGGGTCCGACTCCGCGAGGAAGTCCGTTAGCCGTTCGAGGTCTGCCAGGGAGCGCTCCGTGTAGCGGACGGCGGCCATGACGTCGAATCAGCGCTTGACGGGCCTGGGTCTTCGCGCCTTTTTGCCGGACACCCGCGCGAGAATGTATCCGTGCACGTCCTCTGCACGAAAAAAGACACCCGTTTTCTCGTATTCGGCACGGGACTGCAATGCCTCTGCATAAAATGCCCGCCGCTTGCCGGCCTCTTTCGCTTGCGTCTCGATGGCTTCGACCATCCAGGCATGCGAAGACTTGCCGGCATCCTCGGCCAGTTTTGCCACTTGCGCTTTCAGCGTCTCGGACAGCTTGAGCGTTGTCGAAACAGTCATGCGAACTCCTCGCGCATCGCAGAAATGTAATGGTAACACTTACGTAACACCTTGCGTCGAGTGGGTGTCAACCAAGGCATGCGATGCCTCATTTGGTGGCGCGGCGGGCGCGCACAACCGCTTTCTTGGGTACCTTTCGGATTCCGCGACTTGCCGGATCCGCCAGCAGCCGCTTCACGTTCAACTCGGGAAACTGCTTCGAAAGCGCATCCGCCCCTGCCCTGCCGCGGCTGCGCCATCCCGGCCCGCGGCCGACCAGGTCGCGCCACGCCTCAGCAATGTCGGAGGGCCGCAACTGCTTCAGGCGCAACAGCAACAGCCCCGCCTGCTTGAGGTCCTTTGCGGATTTCGTCGCGAAGGACCCTTTGCGCTCCCCGTAAACGATCAGCTTGTGGAGCGCGTAGCGCGCCGGACTGGGGACATTCGCAAGCACCACGGTATCGCCCGAAAAGAGCACCGCCTGCTGGACGTCCTCGAGCGAATACTCCATGAACGGCAGCGGCTGCATGCTGACCCCGAGCTGGGGATGGCTGTAGATCTTCTCGCGGTCGCGATGCCGGGTGGTGAGGAAGTCGAGCCGGAAATCCGGTTCGCGCGGGTTGAGGTACGTCGCGCCGGCCTCCGAGGTGAGGCTGCTGGTCGGCAGGAATCCCATTTCGAGCGATTTGATCGCGGCGTCGGTGTTGACCGGAATCGTGCCCGGAAGGGCGATCGAAAGGCTCTTGCCGGCATGGGCGAAGTCGACATCCTGGGTGCGGTCGGAGTCGGTCCAGCGGACGCCGAGCATGTTCCCGAACGCGAGGAAGGCATGGGTTCCGACCAGGACGCCCCCGGCGCGGAAGAAGCCGTATTCCGACAGCCTGGCGAGAACCCTTGCGTGCCGGGGCAGGATCTCCGCACAGCCCAAGGCCGCTGCAGAACGCGCCAGACGCGCGAGTGCGCCCGGCCCGGCCGGCGCATTGCGGCCTCCTTTCTTCTCGCGCAGCGCGCGCACTGCCTCGTTGTCAGGGCCCACATAGACCTGGCGCAGCTTGCCCGAGGGCTCGACATACTGGTAATACCAATAGGTCTTGCCTTTGGAGACCTTCGAGGCAAACGAGCCTTTCAGGTCCGCGACCGACCGGTGATGATCTGCGGCCAGGCCGGCATCGAGGAGCTGGGCATAGGCTGTCTGGGCCGACAGTGACAACTCGGAATAGGGAAGCATTGGCTATACTAATTTTTCGATGGTCTAGTATAGCGCGATTGCCCGGCTATACTAATATCCTGCGGCTGCTAGTACAGCCGCCTGCGGCCGACCGGATACCGCGGAGCGAAACCGTCGCACGCTTCTGGCCTCCCCCGCCGAAATGCCCGAAAATAGCGCTTCCTCCCACCTTCTCCCCTACACCAACGCCATGGCCGCCAAGCTTCCCGCCACGATCGACGACACCCTCAAGCTGCTGACTTCGGCCGACTACGTCGCCGACCGCAGCCTCGCCACTTCGGTGTTCCTTGCGCTGGCGATGAAGCGCCCGCTGTTCCTCGAGGGCGAGGCCGGAGTCGGCAAGACCGAGATCGCCAAGGTCATGGCCGCGTCGCTGGGGCGCGAGCTGATCCGCCTGCAATGTTACGAAGGCCTCGACATCGCGCAGGCGGCTTACGAGTGGAACTACTCGCGCCAGATGATCGAGATCCGCCTGGCCGAGGCCTCGGGGGAGAAGTCAAAGGACAAGCTCGCCGCCGACATCTTTTCGGAACGCTTCCTTATCAAGCGCCCGCTTGCGCTCGCGCTCGAGGGCAAACCCGGCAAGGCGCCGGTACTGCTGATCGACGAGCTCGACCGCACGGACGAGCCTTTCGAGGCCTACCTGCTCGAAGTGCTGTCCGATTTCCAGATCACGATTCCCGAGACCGGCACGCTCAAGGCCGCCGAGCCGCCCATAGTGGTGATCACCTCCAACCGCACCCGCGAGATCCACGATGCGGTCAAGCGCCGCTGCTTGTATCACTGGGTGGACTACCCGGATGCGGTGCGCGAACTCGACATCCTGCGCCGCAAGGCGCCGAAGGCGGCCGAGAACCTGTCGCGCGAGATCGTTAATTTCGTGCAGCGCCTGCGCACCGTGGACCTCTTCAAGCTGCCCGGCGTGGCCGAGACGATCGACTGGGCCAATGCGCTCGTGGCGCTGGACAAGATCGCGCTCGACCCGCAGACGGTGAACGACACCCTAGGCGTGCTGCTCAAATACCAGGACGATATCGAGCGCATCGCGGGCGACGAGGCCGCGCGCCTCACCGCGGAAGCCCAGTCCGCCGCCGCAGCCTGAGAAGGCCCGCAAGGCTCCCGCCATGCTGCTGATCCCGGAATCCACGCCCGGCCGCGGCAAGCTCGCCGAGAACGTGATGCACTTCGCGCGCATCCTGCGCGGCGCGGGCCTGCGCGTGGGACCCGACCGCGTGATCGACTGCATGACAGCGATCGAGTTGGCCGGCACCTCGCGCCGCGACGATTTCTACTGGACGATGTCGGCGATCTTCCTCTCGCGCGAAGAGCAGCGCCCGATCTTCGACCAGGCGTTCCAGATCTTCTGGCGCGACCCCAAGCTGCTCGAGAAGATGATGCAGGCCCTGCTGCCGGCCACCTACGGCAAGACCGGCCGCGAAGAGCAGGAGCAGAGCCAACGGCTGACCGACGCGCTCTTCAACCAAAAGAAGCCCGAGGAGGAGAACCAGCCCGAGCAGAGGATCGACCTCGACGCCAAGCTCACCTTCTCGTCGCGTGAAGTGCTGCAGCGCATGGACTTCGACACCATGACCGCGGCGGAACTGGCCGACGCGAAGAAAATGCTCGCGCAACTGCGCCTGCCGCTGCCCGAGGTGCGCACCCGCCGTCACGAGCCGCATGCGCGCGGCGCCCGCGTAGACCTGCGCGCGACCCTGCGCGCTTCCTTGCGCGGCGGGAGCGCGATGATCCCGTTGGTACGCACCGCGCCAAAGACACTGCACCCGCCACTCGTGGTCCTTTGCGACATCTCGGGCTCAATGAACCCGTACGCGCGCATGTTCCTGCACTTCCTCCACGCGATCACCAACGACCGCGACCGCGTGAGCGTGTTCGTGTTCGGCACGCGCCTCACCAACGTGACGCGCCAGCTCAAGCACCGCGACGTCGACGTGGCGATGACGCGCGTGGCCGACGCGATCAAGGACTGGTCCGGCGGAACGCGGATCGGCACCTGCCTGCACGAATTCAACTGGCGTTGGGGCCGCCGCGTGCTGGGCCAGAACGCGTGCCTGCTGCTGGTCACCGATGGTCTCGACCGCGAAGCCGGTGAAGGCCTGTCCGAAGAGATGGAGCGCCTGCGCATGGCGTGCCGCTACATCATCTGGATGAACCCGCTCCTGCGCTACGAGAAATTCGAGGCCAAGCCCGCCGGCGTGCGCGCGATGCTGCCTTACGTCGACCGCTTCCTGCCGGTGCATAATCTGAAGAGCCTGATCGACCTGGGCCGGTTCATCAACGAGCCTGTCATGCGCTCGTCGAATCGATTGCAACGCACTCATTAAAAGGAATCTTCAATGGAAATGTCCGGCGAGCAACTGATCCCGGCCACGCAGACCCAGACATGGGATGCGCTGAACGACCCCGAAATCCTCAAGGCGTGCGTGCCCGGCTGCGAATCGATCACCAAGTCCGGGGAGAACGAATACGTCGTACTGATGACCGCGCGCATCGGCCCGGTCTCGGCCAAGTTCAAGGGCAAGCTGGCGTTATCGGACCTCGACCCGCCGAATTCCTATTCGATCGCCTTCGAAGGCCAGGGCGGCGTGGCCGGGTTCGGCAAGGGGGGCGCCAAGGTGCAACTACTGCCTGAAGCGGGAAGCACCAAACTTTCCTACCAGGTAAAAGCCAACGTGGGCGGCAAGCTCGCGCAGATCGGCTCGCGGCTGGTGGATGCAGCAGCCAAGAAACTGTCGGAGGATTTTTTCAAAGCGTTCAACGCCAAGGTCGCGAGCCTTTATCCTGGGCATGACGACCATGCTGGCCACGCCAAAGAAGAACTCCACGACGAACATCACCCTGAACCGGTCGCGGACGCCCCGGACAAGCCCAAAGTGGATGACGCGACGCTGATCTGGCTCGCGGCCGGCAGCCTGGTGGTGTTCGTGGTGGCGCTGTTCGCGCTGCTCTAGGAACAGGGAAACCCAGGTTCCCCCGTTACCCTCTCCTCCAGGAACAGGGAAACCCAGGTCCAGGACTACCCCGGGCCCTGGCGGGTCAAGCGCATCACTTTCGCGGCTGGGGATTTCACCAACGAAGCGGGCATGACCTGGACGAGCGGGGAAGAGGAACTGACCGAACTGCGGATCCGGCTGATCGTGGCTTCGCGCGCAGCCGGTCTCGAGCAACCGGTCGATACGGTCTGGATCCATTTGCGGGACACCGAAGCGTTGCGAGCGGGAAGGAAGTCTTGCGCAAATTTGAATTACTATTCCCCCGCCAAACGGCGGTTGGGGCGGGGTGCCGATAGGCCGGAATCGAAAGGGGCATAGCCCCCTGTTCCAGAGTGGGGCGAATACCCCGGCCGCGAAGTTTTTTCGAATGCTGCCATTTGATTCGTACTGCCTGTCATGGGAGCGGTTGCAAGAAAAGATTGCTGCCATAGTCTTAGCGAATACGACTGTCGAAACACTCGATCCTGCCCATGAGCCGTAAACGGAAGAAGTCCAAAGCACACACGCCACCGGCTATTTCACGCGAGGGCGCTTTGCAGGCAAAGGCCGACGAGGCTCTGCGCGAGGCACGCTACAAGGACGCGATCGATCACTACAAGTTTCTGCTCAAGCAGGAACCCAATCCGGATTGGCTCTCCCGATTGGCGCAAGCTTATGCCGGGCGTGCCAGGCAACTGGCCGCTAAGGGCATGCTCAAAGAAGCGCTGGCGGTATGGCGTATGCGAGCCGAGGTTTGCGCGCTTCCGCTCGAACTGGGGTCCTGCCTGAGTTGGTTGATCAGACTGGGCGAATGGGAGCAGGTTTTCGGCATCCTCCACGGCGCGGATCCGCTGCCCGATGACCAGCGCGAAGAGGCACAGACGCAATTGGCGCGCGCGGCGCTAACCGCTCCGGCGGATGTCCTCCTGAAGTTCCCGTCCGATAGCCCCCTGCTTTTGCACCGTAGCGCCGCGCTCGCGGCGCTTGCCGCCTGCGCCGAAGGTGATGCCGGCGCAATGAACGAGCACCTGAGCCACATTCCATTTCGCTCGCCGTACCGCGACCTGCGCGCCGTCTTGAAGGCACTTACTTTGTTCCCGGTTGACGTAGGGCAAGCCGGAGAGGTGATCGGGCGGGTTCCCGCCGGTGGCGTCTTCGAACCCCTGGCCGCGGCGCTGCGTATCTGCGTCTTGCCCGGCGACACATGGCTGGCGTCCTTGAGCAAGCTCGACAAACACACGCGCGGGTTGGTGTTCGATATCAAGGGTTGTCCGCCGGAGCAGCGCGCCGCCGTTACCGAGTTGTCCTTGCTGGAGGAAGATCCGGCGGCGCTTTATGGACTGGTGGCGCGCCATCGGCAGGCGTTTCCACCAGGGTTGGCGGCACGGCTTTGTCTGCGCTTGCTTGTCCATGTGCCGGGTCGAATTAAAACGTATGGCACCAATTTTGCGCCGTTGCCGGCCACGGAGCAGGCGCGCATTCTTGCCTTGGGCGCAGAATTGAAAGGCCGCCCCGACGAGGCGGAGGCGCATTGGCGGCGCATGATCGACACAATGACGGCGGGTCAAAACGCACGCGTGGCCTTGATCCTGAATCGCATGGCCGATGGCCACCATCACGGCGGCCAGCCCGGCGAACTCTGCGAACATGGCATCGAATTGCTCGAGCGCAGCCTCGATATCGACGCGGCCGACCGCGGTACGCATCTACGCTTGATCCGCGCTTTGAAGATCGCCGGCACCGAGCCCGGGGCATTGCGCAAGCGGCTGGATGGCGCGGTGGATCAATTTCCCAGGGATCTCGAGATTTTGCTTCAGGCCATGGAGGCGGCCCTGGAGAGCGGTGCATTCGAGCAGACCCAAGACCTCGCCAAACGCGCATTGCAGCTCGATCCGATCAACCCGAAAGTGCGCAGCGCGCTTGGCCAGGCCCATCTGTCGCAGGCGCGGTTGCAAATCGCGGCAGGCGATCTCGACAGCGCCCGCCGCAAACTGGAGCAAGCAGGATCCTTGCTACGCGGCGAAGGGTTGGGTGGCGGCGCCGCGCGCGGCGCCCACGAGATTTTGCTCGGGCTGGCCGCGCAAAGCCCCGACGACACTGCTGCGCTTTTGCGCGCGGCGGTGGCCAAGCTGGGCGCAGGCTTGGCGGGAATATTTCATCTGCTGCTGGAAGCCGCGCATACCAAACGCAATCCATTAGAGCTGTTGGGTCTCGCCGGCGCCGGCCTCGAGGCAACCCCATCGATCGGGGAAATGGTGGGGTTCGCCCACGCGCTCGATGCGGCGCGCGAAAGCGACCCGTTCCTGCGCGGCGTACTTGCGCCCTTGGAGAAAATGATCCTGCGCGCGGCGATCCTGCCATTCGAGGAATCCGACTACGCGCTGGTGTGCGGGGCGCTGGAGAGGCGCGGCGCACGGTCTCTTGCGGGAAGGTACGCCGAAGCGGCCCTGAAACGCTGGCCCGGGCGGCCGGTGTTCGTTTATCTCAGAGCTGCGGCACTGTACGCTGGAACCACGACGCGCATTCCCGACAAGGAATACACCGCATTGGAAAAAGCTTTCGATGCGGCCGAATCCCAGGGCGACAAACGAACCGCCTCGCGATTGGATGCGTTGCTGGAAGAGGGCACCAGCGATTTTGCGATGCCTGCGCGACCAACAGGCATGCCTGGCCTGCATGATTTGGCGCCGCCCGATATGGTCGCAGAGATGGAGGAGATGATTGCGCTCGGCGGTGGGAGCGCCTTCCTCGATGCGGTGCGCAAGCAGATTGGCAAGCGCGCTTTCGAACAAATGCGCCGGGAAATCGGTGGTAGCAAGAAAGAGTTTGCCCGCCACGTAGTGCAAATGTTTACAGAAGCCCAAGACTTTCTCGGCGCAGGCGATACGCCGTATCGAGATGAAGCCCGCGCCGATATTTCTGTCCCGCCTACGCCTTCGGGCACCCTCGTGCCACGCATTCCCGCTCGCGCTTCCTCGCCACACAATCCGAAGGGCCCTCCATCGCCAGGCATACCCACGGGCGCCCCGACGCCAAGCACGCAGCGTCCGGCGCCTCCCGGGCAGAAGGATTTATTCGATGAGTGACCCCTATCACCTGCTGAGCGTTTCCACCGACGCGGATGACTCGTCGGTGCGCGCGGCCTATATCGCCGCCATTCGGGCCTGCCCGCCGGAGCGGGATTCACACCGATTCGAACAGATCCGCGCGGCGTTCGAGGCGATCGCCACTGAGCGTGATCGCGCTTCACATGCCCTCTTCGATACCGGCGTGACGACGGCTGGCGAGGTGGCCGAGCATTTATGCGCCGGATGGCGGCCTGGCCGGCCTGGCTTACAGGCGCTGCGCAAGGCGTTGGAGATCGAATGAGCGCCCTCGATCCATGCGACAAAGAGCGCTTGCTGGAGGAGTTTCGTGTTTACCTGGAGCGCTTGAACGCTGAGGGCACCCAAAGCGAAGAAGAGGTAACCGGCGCAGCGGGAAACGAAAACCGGCCTTCGCCGCTGGATCTGCGTACGCTGCTGGGCGAGATGGCGGCGCTGAAGAACGAGATCCGTCTGGAATCGCGCCAATTCAAGGGCGCCTTGGACGATTTGCGCGGTTTCGGCGAAGCGCTACGCGAGCACAATGACAGATTGACCCAAGACCTCGATCGTCTGCGCGAGCAATCCGCGCAGACTCGGCGCCTTAGCGAGCGCCAGCTGTTGCTTGGCGTGTTAGATCTGCACGATCGCTTGCAGGCGGCGGTGGACTCGGCGTCGTCCAGAGGCAGTTCGGCGATGGCCCGCTACCTGGCGCCGGGGCCAACCCGCGTGGCGGAGAGCCTGATCGCCGGAACCCGCCTGACATTGCAGCGACTGCACGATTTGCTCGCAACCCATCGCGTACGCCCGATCAAAGCCCTGGGGCAAGCGCTCGATCCGCACACCATGAATGCGGTGGCGATCGAAACGAGTTCCGCTCTGCCCGAGGGGAGCGTATTGCGCGAGGCCAGGCGCGGGTTTACCCACGACGGTGAATTGCTGCGAGCCGCCGAAGTCATTGTCAACAAAAGAGAAAAGTCATCGTGAACGAAGTTATCGTCGGTATCGATCTGGGCACTACCAATTCCGAGGTCGCCGTGGTGCGCGAGGGAAGGGTGGAAGTCATTCCCGTGTCAGGCTTCGATCGGATTCTGCCCTCGGTAGTCGGCATCGCCGACGATGGCGCCTTGCTGGTAGGCCAGGCGGCCAGAAATCAATACGTATTGCACCCGGATCGGACCGTGCGCTCGGTCAAGCGCCGCATGGGCGAAGCGGCCCGCGTCGCCATGGGCGACAAGGACTATGCCCCGCAGGAAATCTCCGCCATGATCCTGCACCGTCTGAAGACGCTGGCCGAGGCGCATCTTGGCCACGCAGTCACCAAGGCGGTGATTACCGTACCGGCTTTTTTCTCCGATGCACAGCGCCAGGCCACGCGCGAAGCCGGTGAAATTGCCGGCCTGGAGGTGGCCCGCATCCTCAACGAACCCACCGCCGCCGCGCTTGCCTACGAGAGCCGCCACCAGGGCGCCCGCAAGGCGCTCGTGTACGACCTGGGGGGCGGTACGTTTGATGTATCGGTGGTGAATCTGGAAGCCGATGTCGTGGAAGTGCTCGCAAGCCACGGCAACAACCATCTGGGCGGCGACGATTTCGACCAAAAGATTGTCGAATTCGTCCTTGATCATCTCGAGCAGACGTACGGCGTAGACGCGAGCCAGACTCCGACCGCGATGGCGCGGCTGCGGCGCGCCGCGGAAGCGGCGAAAATCGAACTTTCCGACGCTCCCTACGCCACGCTCGCGGAAGAATTTCTGCTGGAGCACGAGGGGGCGCCTCTTCACCTCGTCCTGGAAATCTCGCGCGAAAACTACGAAGCGATGATCGAGCCCTACATCGAGGAGACCCTGAACACAATCCACACCGCGCTCAGCAGCGCGGGACTCGGGGCTTCGGACATCCAGGAAATTCTTCTGGTGGGCGGAGCCACGCGCACGCCCTTGGTGGCAAGGCGCATCGAACAGGCGCTAGGCATGCAGCCGCGCGGAGAAGTGAACCCCGATTTGTGCGTGGCCATGGGCGCCGCGATCCAGGGCGCGCTGATCGCGGATGCCGGCGCCGGCGCGCGCACGGTGTTGATCGACATCACCCCCTACACCTTCGGCACCAGCGCGTTGGGTGAGTTCGAGGGAGAGGAATACACCCATTGCTTCGTCCCGCTGATCCGCAAGAACACGCCGATTCCAGTATCCAAAAGCGATGTGTTCTACACCGTGTTCGACGGCCAAAAAATAGTCGATGTCAGCGTCTTCCAGGGCGAGGACCGGGATGCGCTCAACAATATCCAGATCGGCCATTTCATGGTCGAGGGCTTGCGCGGCGCGCCCGCCGGGAATCCGGTTGTGTTGCAATTTTCGCTCGACATCAACGGAATCCTTCAGGTCACTGCGCGCGAGAAGCAGTCAGGCCTGGAGCAGTCGATCACGATCGAAAATGTCATCGCGCGATTCGACCGGGAGAAAATCGATGCGGCGCGCGATCGGGTACAAGCGCTGTTTGGCGAACCCGTCGATCCGGCCCGGCCCGCAAGGATCGGTGGATCCGCGCAACCCGCAGACCCATCGAGCGCCGCGGCCGGCGACGCTCGGCGCTTGCGAGTGGAAGCACGCGCTCTGGTGGAAAAGGCCGAGCGCATGCTCGCAAATGCCAGTGCCGAGAATGCCGAAGACCTGGTCGACGCAATGGAGGCGCTCAAGGACGCGTTGCCCGGCCAGGACGACGCGTTGCTGAAAACCGGAATGGACCAGCTGGCTGATCTTCTGTACTACCTGGAGGCCTAGCAATGCAGCGCTGTCCGGGTTGTCGAGCCCGCCTGGGCGCAGACCCGGTGTGTTCGCGTTGCGGCTGCGATCTGTCCTTGGTGGTTTGCGTCGAAATCCGCGCGGAGAGTTACATGCGAAGCGCGGTGCGGGCGTGGACGGCCGGCGATCACGATGTGGCAAGTCTCTGGATCCAAAAATCCCTTGCGCTCGTGCATAGTCCGCTGGGCGAATTGCTGGCCGAATGCCTGCACCGTCCAGGTTCTTCTTGCCGCTCTTCGATCGCGCCGCTGGAAAAAGTGTTTCTGGCGCGGAGGTAGTTCGGCAAAAGTCGTAGTGCAGAAAAATCGGATGCTGCGCAGGCAGACCCCCTCCCTTGCCCGGGAGATCCTCAGTTGCCGGCGATCGTCATGTTCTCTATGAGGATCGAGCCCGACTCGCGCGAGCCGCGCACCAGCGTGTCGTTGCCAACGGCCACCACGGTCTTGAACATCTCCGCGAGGTTGCCCGCGATGGTGATCTCCTCCACCGGGTACTGGATCTCCCCGTTCTCGACCCAGTAGCCGGCCGCGCCGCGCGAGTAGTCTCCGGTGATCAGGTTGAGCCCCTGCCCGAGCAGTTCGGTGACCAGCAGGCCCCGGTACATCTTCTTCAGCATCCCGCGGAAATCGAGCGTGCCCGGCCGGACGACGAGGTTGTGGTTGCCGCCGGCGCTGCCGGTGGTCTGGAGCCCGAGCTTGCGCGCCGAATAGGTGCCGAGGAAATAACCTTCGACCACGCCGTTCTGCACGATGCTGCGCTGGAGGGAGGCGACGCCCTCCTCGTCGAAGGGCGAGCTGGCCATGCCCTGTTTTTCGAAGGGGCGCTCCTCGATCGACACCAGCGGCGAGAACACCTGCTTGCCCAGGCTGTCGAGCAAAAAGGTGGACTTGCGATACAGGCTCCCGCCGCTGACGGCGGAAACGAAATGCCCGATGAGGCCGCTGGCCAGCGGCGCCTCGAAGAGCACCGGCGCCTGCCGCGTGTCGATCTTGCGCGCGCGCACGCGCGCAAGCGCCCGCTCGCCCGCATATCGGCCGAGGGCTTGCGCGTCGGCAACTTTGGAGGGCACTCGCGCCGAGCTGTACCAGTCGTCGCGCTGCATCTGGCCTTTCTCCTCGGCAATCATCGAGCAGCCGAGCGAATGGCGGCTGGTCGGAAACCCGGCCATGAACCCGAGACTGTTGGCGAAGATGAACTGCGAGTGCTGGGCCGACACCGAAGTGCCTTCGGTATTTTTCAGCTTGGGCGAGAGCGCGAAGGCCGCGGCCTCGCAGCGCTTGGCGATGTCGATGGCGTCTTCGGGCGTGACGCGCCACGGGTGGTACAGGTCGAGGTCGGGCAGGTCGCGGGCCAGCAACCCTGCGTCGGGCAGGCCGGCGCAATCGTCCTTGGCAGTATGCCGCGCGATAGCGACCGCCGCCTCGACCGTCTGCCGCAGCGCGACGGGCGAGAAGTCCGAGGTGCTCGCATGACCGCGCTTCACGTTCGGTCGCTCGCCGAAGTGGACCGAGACGCCGATGCCCTTGTCCCGGTTGTGCTCGAGCGTGTCGATGTTGCCCTTGCGGACGGTGACCGAAAGGCCGAAGCCTTCGGATACATCGCACTCGCAGGCAGAGGCCCCCATTGCGCGCGCGTGGTCGAGGATGGTCTGCGCGAACTCGCGCAACTGTGAATCGCTGTAGGTGAAACGGTCGTCGATTTTCATAGCGCGCTATCATACTGCCCAATGGAAGAGGAAACCCTCAGCAAGACGCGGAAAAAGGCGCAAAGCCACGCGCTGCAGAAGCTCGGCGTCGAACTGGTGGACCTTTCGCGCGATCGGCTGGAATCGCTGCGCCTGCCCGAGAGCCTTTTCGAGGCGGTGCGTGAGGCGCAGCGCATCACCGCGCACGAGGGGCGCCGCCGCCAGATGCAATACATCGGCAAGCTCATGCGCAACATCGACCCGGCGCCGATCCAGGAGAGGCTGGACGCCTGGAACGGCGTGTCCAAGGCCGAGGTGGCCCGCCAGCATGCGCTGGAACGCACGCGAGAGCGGCTCGTTGCGGATGACGCGGCGCTAACGGACTACGCGCAGAAGCACCCGGGCGTGGACGTACAGGCGCTGCGCAACCTGATCCGCAATGCGCGCAAGGAAACCGCCGCGGGCCGCCCGCCCAAGGCCTTCCGCGAAATTTTCAAGGTGATCCGCGACGCGGAACAGACATGACTGCAAAAGATGAACTCCTCATCGGCCTGGTCTCCATCAGCGACCGGGCCTCTTCGGGCGTCTATGAAGATGCCGGCATCCCCGCGCTCAAGGACTGGTTCGGCGCGACCCTGGCCTCGCCGTGGCGCATGGAGATGCGCCTGATCCCGGACGAACAGCCGCTGATCGAATCAACGCTGAAAGAGCTCGTCGACAAGGCCGGCTGCCATCTCGTGCTGACCACCGGCGGCACCGGCCCCGCGCCGCGCGACGTGACGCCGGAAGCCACGCTCGCCGTGGCCGACAAGGTCATGCCGGGCTTCGGCGAACAGATGCGCGCGGTGAGCCTCAAGTACGTGCCCACCGCGATCCTTTCGCGGCAGGTGGCGGTGATCCGCAAGGGCGCGCTGATCATCAACCTGCCCGGCCAGCCCAAAGCCATCAAGGAGACGCTCGACGGCCTCTTCGCCGCGGTGCCCTACTGCATCGACCTCATCGGCGGGCCGTACATCGAGACCAACGAGGCGGTGCTCAAGGCGTTTCGCCCGAAGAGCGCTATCCGCCGGAATTAAATGGGTAGTTCGATTTTCCGTGACGACAGCGAGACGCAGCAGGCGCCAATTGAAAATCGAGCCTGGCCCCATTTAATTATGGCCCCATTTAATTTATCGTCCACAGGTAAAGCTCACGCTGGCCGTAGCGGCCCTGCACCTTCACGGTTTCGCGCGGCGCCCAGTCGCCCATGGTGTGTACATAGGAAATCACGCGCGTGCCGGGTTTCAGCTCGTTCCAGAGGCGCGGCCGCAGCTTCAGGTTGAGGTCCGGCCAAAGGAAAACGAACACTACGGTGGCGTCGGCGATCGGCACCGTGAACAGGTCAGCCTCCACGAACCGGACGCGCGCTTCGACCCCGGCGGCGGCCGCATTCGCTCGGCTTTCGCGGATCCGCACCGGGTCGATGTCGACGCAGACGCCGCGCGCGCCGGCCTTTGCCGCCGCGATCGCGATCCGCCCGTCCCCGCAACCAAGGTCGTACACGATGTCGCCCGCGCGCACGCCCGCGAGGCTGACGACCCGGTCGACCACGTTTTCAGGGGTCGGTTCGTAGTAGACGTCCGGCGCGCGGGCCGCGGCCTGCGCATGCAGCGCACCCGAAACGCCCCCCAGCAGGATCGCAACGGACAGCGCACAGACCGGCAGCAAGAGCTTCTTGTTCATCGTCCGGATTGTAGGCGAAAGCTCCCGGCCCTCGCCTATACTTCCCGGCGGCACACTTCGACCGAAAGGGCACGCATGCTGATCGAATCCCAGGAAGACGTCACCACGGCCGTGCTCGCCGGCCTGGAAGGCACGCCGGACGCGCGCATACGCGAAATCCTGCAATCGCTCGTGCGCCACCTGCATGGCTTCATCCGCGAAACCAGGCTCACCGAGCGCGAATTCCAGCAGGCTGTCGGGCACGTGATCGCGCTCGGCCAGAAGACCACGGCGAGCCACAACGAGGTCATGCTGGCGTGTGGGACGCTCGGCGTGTCGAACCTCGTTGCACTGCTGAACAACGGGCAGGGCGGCACGCGGCCGACCCAGGCCAACAACCTCGGGCCTTTCTGGCGCGAGGCCGCGCCGCACTGCAAGGACGGCGAATCGCTGTTGCGCTCGCCGGTCGCCGGCCCGCCTCTCTTCTTCAAGGGCCGCGTGCTCGATACCGAAGGCCGCCCGGTGGCCGGCGTCGAAGTCGATGTCTGGCATTCGACGCCCGAAGGCCTGTACGAGAACCAGGACCCGACGCAGGCCGAGATGAATCTGCGCGGCGTTTTCACGACGCTGGCCGAAGGGACCTTCTCCTTCCGAAGCGTGCGCCCCGCGGGTTACCCGGTGCCGCTCGACGGGCCGACCGGCGCGCTGATCCGCGCAACCGGCCGGCACAATTTGCGTCCCGCGCACCTTCACTTCCTGCTCTACAAACCTGGGTACAAGACGATCGCCTCGCAGGTCTACCCCGCGGACGACCCGCACCTGGAAACCGACTCGCAGTACGGCGTCACGAAGGCGCTCGTGGTCGACTACGCGCTGCACGAGGACGGACCTGCGCCCGCGCCGGATGTGACGGGGCCGTGGTATTCGATCGCGTTCGACTTCACGATCGAGGCGGGGGACGCGAGAAGGCCGCGGGCGCCGATAACGGCGAAGGCTATGGCCGCGTAAGGGGACGGAGCGTCAGGCGGGCAGCAACGAACGGCCCCTGACCGCGGGTGACAATACTGCCATTTTTCGCTCAAACCCCGCGTGGATACTGACTCTCCAGGCGAAATGCTGCCACGCGCAGGTTTCGCGTGCCCGCTACGTCCAAGCCCCCCGTAACCGCGCACCCACATCCACGCGCGGCAGCGCCTTGGCCTTGGGCGCGGCCGCCCGAACCTTCTGCGGCCACACCACCGAATCCAGCGTCGCCAGCAGTCCCGGCGTAAAGAACCGGCTGCGCGCGCCGTACACGTGCGCGTCGCCCGAGCGTGCCTGCCGCGTGACGTGGAACTTGAGGGGCACGATGAGGTCGAGCGAATTCTTCGCCCGCGTCATCGCCACATACAGCAACCGCCTTTCCTCCTCGATCCGCGCCGCATTGCCGTTGGCATATTCGTTCGGGAAATTGCCGTCGGTCACGTTGAGCACCGACACACGGTCCCATTCCTGGCCCTTGGCCGAATGCACCGTGGAGAGGATGAGGAAATCCTCGTCGAGCCTCGCGTCGGTGCCGTAATCAGACGTGGCCTGCGGCGGGTCGAGCGTGAGTTCGGAGAGGAACTGCTCGCGCGAGGAGAACTGCAGCGCGATGCGCTCCAATTGTTCGAGGTCGCTCGCGCGCACCGTGCTTTCCTCATAGATCCGGTTCAGGTGCGGCTCGTACCATTGCCGCGCAAGTCCGACTTGCCCCTCCCAGCCACGCCCGGCGGAACTTAGGTCGCCGATAACTTCGACCAACGCGCGCCAGAACTCGAACGCGGCAGCGGGCGGACGCCATGCGGCCAGCGCGGCCGGATCGAACTGCGCGGCCTCGAAACTGCGAAAGCAGCGATCCGCATTGACCGGGCCCATGCCCGGCAGCAGTTGCAGCACGCGATGCGCGGCGATGCGGTTCTTGCGGTTGTCGGCCCAGCGCAGGACGGACAACAGGTCCTTGACATGCGCGGCCTCGAGGAACTTGAGGCCCCCATGCTTCACGTAAGGGATGTTGCGGCGAACCAGCTCCAGCTCGAGCAGGTCGCTGTGGTGCGAACTGCGGAACAGCACGGCCTGCGAACGCAGCGGCACGCCCTGCTCGCGCGCAGCAAGCACGCTTTCGATCACGAATTGCGACTGCGTGAATTCGTCGAGCACGGTGACGAGGCGCGCGCGCGCGCCGGCCGAGCGCGTGGTGCGCAGATTCTTCTCGAACTGCTTTTCGGCATCGGCCATGAGCGCATTGGCGGTGTCGAGGATGGACTGCGTCGAGCGGTAATTCTGCTCCAGGGGGATCTGCACCGCCGGCGGCGAGAAGCGCTGAGGGAACTCGAGGATGTTCGCCACGTTGGCGGCACGGAACGAATAGATCGACTGCGCATCGTCCCCCACCACGCACAGGCCGCGTCCCGTCGGCTTCAAAGCCAGCAGGATCTCGGCCTGCAGCGTGTTGGTGTCCTGGTATTCGTCGACCAGCACATGGTCGAAACGCGATTCGACATCGCGCGCAAGCGTTTCGTCCTGCATGAGCGCATGCCAGTAGAGCAGCAGGTCGTCGTAGTCGAGCACCTGCTGCGCGAGCTTGGCCTCCACGTAGCGGCCGAACAGGGCCTTGAGCTCGGCCTCGAATTCGGCGCACCAGGGAAACGCTTCGTTCAGCGTGGCCTGTAGCGGGCGTTGCGTATTCACGCAATGCGAATAGATCGCCAAGCAGGTGTCCTTGCGCGGGAAGCGCCGCTCCTGCGAAGTGAGGCCCGCTTCGTGCCGCGACACGTCGAGGAGGTCGGCCGAGTCGCCGCGGTCCATGACCCCGAAGCCGGGTTCAAGACCGACCTGCGGCGCGTAATGCCGCAGCAGGCGATTGGCCACCGAATGGAACGTTCCGGCCCAGGGCAGCCTGACATCCACTGGTCCGTTCGCCGAACCCGCCGCGCCCTTGACCGCCTGTCCGACGATGGTCTGCGCGCGCCGGGTGAGTTCCTGCGCCGCCCGGCGCGAAAACGTGAGCAGGAGTACCCTCTCGGGCCGCACACCCTGCAGGACGAGGTGCGCGACGCGGTGCGCAATCGTGTTGGTCTTGCCCGTGCCGGCGCCCGCGATGACGAGCAGGGGGGCCTCGCCATGGGTGGCCGCCGCCAGTTGCGCCGGATTGAGCTTTTCGAAGAGCACTGCACTCATGCGGTCATTATGCCGCAACAGGTGTACATAAAACCAGTATCCGGTATCCGACCGAAGTCGACCGATCGATGTCCGACAGGATGTTTGCAAAACTCTGCATTGCGCTGATTGGCACGCTCATGGTTTCCGGTGCGGCATTTGCCCGGCCCGCGCAGGCCGCGCAACTTCGCGCCAAGTACGCTTCCCTGGCCGACTCCCTCAGGAACAACCCCTACAAGCGCCCGCTCCATATCGAGTCGACGGAAACGGACTCGACGCTCAAGGGCGACGTCTACGGCGTGATCCCGTACCCCTTTGCGGCGGTAAGCGCAGCGCTCACCGAGGCCGCAAGCTGGTGCGACATCCTGATCCTGCCGGTGACGACCAAATCCTGCAGGGTGACCCGGGCGTCCCGTGAAGAAACCACGCTCAGCATCCACGTCGGGCTCAAGTACGAACAGTTGCTGCGGGATGCCTTCCCCATCGAGTTCGCCTATCGCGTGGGAGTGAACACGGCCGAGTACTTCGCCGTGGGACTCGATGCCGAGATCGGCCCGCTCAGCACGCGCGACTACAAGGTGCTGGTCGAGGTGATCCCGGTCGAAAACGGCAAGACCTTCCTGCACCTGCGCTACGCCTATGGTTTTGGGATGGCGGGACGGCTGGCGATGCAGGCCTACCTGGCCACGCTGGGCGCGAGCAAGGTGGGGTTCAGCTCGACGGCCGGGACGCTGACCGGCGGCACCCGCGGCGTGATCGAACGCAATGCGATGCGATTCTTCCTGTCGATCGACGCCTACCTTGCTGCGGCCTCTTCGCCCACTGCAGAACAGCTCGAACGCCGCCTGCAGGTCTGGTTCAATTCGAACGAGCAATACGCCCGGCAACTTCACGAAATGGACCGTGAAGAGTATGTCGCGATGAAGCGCCGCGAAATCCAGCGCCAACGCGCGCCGCAGGAAGCGGCCCGGCCGCAGCCGGCTTCAGCCGGGTTCTGAGGCCGCCACCGGCGCTGCCGGCCGCTTCACCCGGAACCAAGCCGCGTAGAGCGCCGGCACGAACAGCAGCGTCAGCGCGGTGGCCACGATCAGCCCGCCCATGATTGCGTAGGCCATCGGTCCCCACAGCACACTTCTCGTCAACGGGATCATCGCAAGCACTGCCGCAGCGGCCGTCAGCACGATCGGCCGGAAACGGCGCACCGCCGATTCGCGGATCGCAGTCCACATATCGTACCCATCCGCGATGTCCTGCTCGATCTGGTCGACGAGGATCACCGAGTTGCGCATGATCATGCCGGCCAGCGCGATCACGCCGAGCAGCGCCACGAAGCCGAAGGGCTGGCGGAACACCAGCAGCGCGAGCGCGATGCCCACCACCCCGAGCGGCGCGGTCAGCACAACCATGAAGGTGCGCGAGAAACTCTTCAACTGGATCATCAGCATCGCGAGGATCACGGCGACCACCATTGGCATGCCGGCGGCGATCGAGTTCTGCGCCTTGAAGTTTTCCTCGTAAGCGCCGCCGGCCTCGACGCGGTAGCCCGCGGGGAGCTTCGCCTCGAGTTCGCCGAGCGTCTTCATGATCGCCATCGTGAGGTCCGGCGCCTGCACGCCGTCGACGATGTCGGCGCGCACCGTGAGCGTGAGTTCGCGGCTGCGGCGCCAGATGATCTGCTCCTCGAGCACTTCAGTGATCGTCGCGACCTGCGCCAGCGGCACCGTCCGGCCGGAGGACGTGGGGACCGAAAGCTCGGAAAGCGACTCGAGCGTGCCGCGTTCGTTGGCGGGCGCGCGCAGCACCACGTCGAAGATGCGGTCGTTCTCGCGGTACTGGCCGAGCGGCACGCCCGAAACCACGGCTGCCGTTGCGCGGGCTACGCCCTGGGAAGTCACGCCAAGGGCGCGCGCTTTCTCCTGGTCGACCTCGACGCGCAGCGCAAGCACGCGATCGCCCCAATCGAAGTTGACATCCAGGGTGCTCGGGTTGGCGCGCACCTTGGCCGCCACCTGCTCGGCGATCGGCTTGAGTTTCGCCGCCTCCGGCCCGATCACGCGGAACTGGATCGGGTAGTTCACCGGCGGACCAAGCGGCACGCGGCTGATGCCCCCGCGGATGCCGGGAAAGTCGGCTTCGAAGATCTTGCGCACCCGCTCGACCACCCGCTCGCGCCCGGGAATGTCTTTGGTCAAAACGATGAACTGGGCGTAGTTCGGACGGAACAGCTGCTGATCGAGCGACAGGAAAAAGCGCGGCGACCCGTTGCCCACGTAAGTGACGTAGCTGCCGACGTCCGGGTCGGCGGCCAGTTTTGCCTCCATTCGCGTGGATTCACGGCCGGTGGCGCTAATCGACGCGCCTTCGGGGAGCCACAGCTCGATCATCAGCTCGACGCGGTTGGAGGACGGGAAGAACTGCTTCTCGGTGAGACCCATGCCCGCAACGCCGAGCAGGAATGTCAGCGCCGTGGCGGCCAGCACCGTCTTGCGATGCCCGATGCACCAATCGAGGACCCGGCGCAGGCGCATGTAGAACGGCTTGGCATACACGTCGTGGTGTTCGCCGCCGGCCAGCTTGTGCTCCTTGAGGATCCACGCGCCCAGGAAAGGCGTGACCGTGACCGCGGCGAACCAGGAGATGATCAGCGCTATGGTCGTGACCGCAAAGATGGCGAAGGTGTACTCGCCTGTGGTCGATTTGGCAGTGGCGATCGGCAGGAACCCCGCGGCCGTGATGATCGTGCCCGAGAGCATCGGGAAAGCCGTCGAGGTGTAAGCATAGGTGGCCGCGCGGACCTTGTCGTAGCCCTCTTCGAGCTTCCTCGCCATCATCTCGACCGAAATCATCGCGTCGTCCACCAACAAGCCCAGCGAGATGATCAGCGCGCCCGTGGAAATCCGATGAAAGTCGATCCCGAAGAACCGCATGGCGAGGAACGTGGCGGCCAGCACCAGCGGGATGGTGAGCGCCACAACCAGGCCGATGCGCACGCCGAGCGAAAGAAAGGACACCACCAGCACGATGGCGACCGCCTCGAGCAGCGAGGCCATGAACTCGCCCACCGAATCCTTGACGACGGCGGGCTGGTCGGACACCTGCTCGAACTCGATGCCCACCGGCAGGTCGGTTTTCAGGCGGGCCATCGTGCGCTTGAGGTCGATGCCCAGCTGAAGCACGTCGCCGGTGGCGATCATCGAGACCGCCAGGCCGATCGCCGGCTGGCCGCGCGAGCGCATGTAGGAGATCGGCGGGTCGAGGTAGCCGCGCGACACGGATGCGATGTCGCCCAGGCGGAAGGTCTGCGGGCCGCTCTGGCCGGCGACGCGCAGGAGCAGGTCGGAGACCGCCTTGACCGAATCGAGCTGCCCGGTCACGCGCAAGGAGACCGCGCTGCCTTTGGTCTCAACGCTCCCGGGGCTGGCGATCGCGTTCTGCACCTGGAGTGCCTGCCCGATTGCGCTCGGATCGATGCCCAGGGCGGCAAGCTTCTTGGTAGACAGTTCGACGAAGATCTTGTCTTCCTGAACGCCGACCAGTTCGATCTTCGCGACGTTCGGCAATCGCAGGAGTTCCTGGCGCACGCGCTCCACGTAGTCGCGCAACTCCGAATGCGTGTACCCGTCGGCCGTGAAAGCGTAGATCGAGCCGAACACGTCGCCGAACTCGTCGTTGAAGAACGGCCCGATCGCCTCGGCCGGCAGCGTCTGGCGGATGTCGCCGACCTTCTTCCTCACCTGGTACTAGATGTCGGGGACTTCCTTGGGCGCCGCCGTGTCGAGCAGCTCGAGGATGATCAGCGACTCGCCGGGCTTGGAGTAGCTGCGCGTCCACTTGAAGTAAGGCGTCTCCTGGAGTTTCTTTTCCAGCCGGTCGGTGACCTGGCGGTCGACCTGCTCGGTAGTCGCGCCGGGCCACAGCGTGCGGATCACCATCATGCGGAACGCGAAGTCGGGATCTTCCCGTTGCCCAAGCTGGAAATAGGCCGCGCAACCGCCGATGGCGATCGCGAGGATGAAGAAAAGCGTCAGCTCGCGGTACCTCAGCGCAGCTGCCGAGAGGTTGAACCCCTCGCCGGGGGAATTGGCGCTCACGGCCGGTCAGCCCGGATCTGCGACGCGCACGCGCTGACCTGCGCGCAGCAACTGGGCACCGGCCACCACGACCATGTTCCCCGCCTCAAGGCCGGAGGCGACCAGCACGCGGTCGCCGGCGAGCCCGCGGGTTTGCACCGCTTGCAGGCGCACCGATCCGACCCCGTCCTTGATGTCGTCCACCAGCCAGACCTGGATCGCCTCGCCTTTTCCGTAAAGAGCGGCAACCGGCAACTCGATCCGCTTCTCGGTGGAACCCGTGAGCGCCGCTACGCGCGCGCTCATGCCGATTTCGACGTCCTTGCCGGGATCGAGCATGGTGACCTTGGCCGTGTAGGTCCGCGTGACCGGATCGGCCGCAGGCGAAAGTTCCCTGAGCTTTCCTTTCCAGGTGCGTCCGGGCAACGCGTTTAGCGAGACCGAGAAAGTGCCGGCACGCTCGAACGCCTCGCGCTGGGTTTCGGGCACCGCCGCGACGATTTCGGTTTCTCCCGCGCGCGCGAGACGCACTATCGTCTGGCCGACAGCAACGACCTGTCCGGCCTCGGCCTCGACGGCAGTAATGACACCGGCGCTGTCGGCCGCCAGCACCGCGTAGCTCGCCTGATTGACGGCCTGCTTGTGCTGGGCGCGCGCCGCGTCGAGCCTGGCGTCGGTCGATTCGAACGTGCTGGCGCGCCGGTCGAGTTCGGCCTGGCTGATGAAATTCTTCTCGCGCAATTCGCGGTAGCGACGCAGGTCGCCCTCGGCGAACCGGCGCTCGGCCTCGAGCTGGACGATCTGTGTCTTGGCGCTCTCCGCGGCCAGTTGAAGGTCGCCCGGGTCGAGGCGCGCGATCGGTTGGCCGGCCTTCACTTGGGTGCCGACCTCAACCAGGCGCTGCACCATCTTTCCGCCCACCCGGAATCCGAGGCGCGTCTCGAGCCGCGGCCGCACCTCGCCCGCCAGCTCGATCGACCGGGCGCCGGAGGTGGCCTCCACTCTGAGCACGCGCACCGGCCTGACGTCATCGGGCTTGGCCTCCGGCGCCTTGCCGCAAGCCGTCAAAGCCAGGGCGATCGCCAGAGCGATGGCTGGCAGCGCCGCCGATTTCTTCACTTTCATGATCCACTCCCATCATGACGCATGGTTGCGCTTTCCCAAAGGCACACCAAGGCCGTGCCCAGCTGCTTTTCGAGATCCACGTTGAAGACGCGCATGTCCGGGCGCTCCATTGCGGAAGCGAGGCACGCGGGCGGATCGGAGATCTGCCACAGGCCGATCATCATCCCGTAGCTCGCCATGAGCAGGCCGATCCCCTGCCCCTTGGCCAGGGACGGGAACAGGACTTCCATGCGCGCGCCGATCCCGACGAGACGCGCGCCGATTACCTGCTTGTAGGCGAGCGCCGCTTCGGCGCCGATATTGGTTTCGAGCATGCCGCGGCAGTTGGCTGCGAGCGGCAGGAACTCCGGATGCGCGCGCAGGAACCGGGTAACGGTGCGCGTGACAGTGCGGATGTCGACGCGCGGCGATGCGAGGACCTTCTCGAGGGTGTCGAACAACAGGTGCTGGCGCTCGGCATGGACCGCGAGCAGGACTTCCTCGCGCGTGCCGAAATAAAGGTACACGGTGCCTTTCGCGAGCCCTGCGCGGTGCGCGAGTTCCTCGACCGAGAACGCGCCCTGCGGCGCGTTCTGGAGGAGTTCGACTGCCGCGCGCACGATGCTGTCGCGGCGCTCAGCCTTGTCCTCTGGAAGGACGGCGCGCGTGCGCACTCGATCGGCGAAGCGGGTTCCGGTGCGGAGGGCGTTCATGCGTTGGCGACTGTGAAACCGTTTTAAATGACTTATGGTCAGTTATAGACGAGCATAAATGACTGCCGGTCATGAGTCAACCGCCCGATCGGCTAGAATGTGCGCATGGATACCAACTTTCTCGAAACCATCGAGGTCGAGACCGGCGCACGCCCTTCAGCGACCGTCATCTGGATGCACGGCCTTGGCGCCGACGGACACGATTTCGAACCGATCGTGCCCGAGCTCAGGCTGCCCCCCAGCCTGCCGGTGCGGTTCATCTTCCCGCATGCGCCGATCCGCAAGGTCACGCTCAACATGGGCATGGCGATGCGCGCGTGGTACGACATCCTGGAACTCGGCGGCGTGCGCGAGGACGGCGAAGGCCTGCGCATGGCCCAGGAATCGATCGAGGCCCTGATCGCGCGGGAAGAATCGCGCGGAGTCGCAGCCGACCGCATTGTGCTCGCCGGTTTTTCACAAGGCGGCGCGGTGACCTTTCAGGCCGGGTTGCGCCACCCGAGCAGGCTTGCGGGACTCATGGCCCTCTCGACCTACCTGCCGCTGGCCGGCACGGTGGAGGACGAACGCCACGAATCGAATCGCGACGTGCCGATCTTCATGGCGCACGGCACGGCCGACCCCATGATCGCGATCGGGCGCGCGCAACAGTCGAGAAAGATGCTCGAAGCGCTGGGCTACGCGGTGGAGTGGCACGAATACCCCATGCCGCACTCCGTCTGCCCGCAGGAAATCGGCGATATCTCGGAGTGGCTGGTCCGGATACTGAAGTAGGACGGGATCAGTTTTCGCGAATCATTTCGCGAAAGCGGGCAATTTCAAAGTCATCGCCCTTGTCTTCCAGCCCTTGCGGCATGTAGACGTGGAAGCGCGAATTGCGTTCGGACTCGATGTTCTGTCCCGGCACGAACACGCCGGGCTTGAGCACGATGCGCACCTCGCCGCTTTCGGGTTCGCCGGTCTTGAGGATCACGCCTTTCTCGGTCGTCACCCCGGTCCAGAAGCTGGCCGCCAACGGCGCCTTCGACAAGGTCTGGATGCCAACGCGCGCCTGGCCGGTGCCCACCTTGTTGACGCGCCGGACGATGCCGGTCACCCAGTTGTTGCCGCCTTCGGGCTGCATCGCGATCAGGGAGCCGACCTTCAGCCAGTCTCCCTTGAGTTGCTGCACGATGGCGCCGAAACCGCCGGCACTGACGTTCTCGACGATCCAGCTCTCGACCGCGGTGGCCTCGAAATCGAGCGACTCGGATTCGCCGAGCACGCCAAGCAGGCCGTCATAGCCGTGCGCGACCGAAAGGCGCGACTTGACCGTGTGCCGCGGGTGCTTGCGCTCCGGCGGTTCGAGCGACCAGTAAAGCGCGAGGAGCGAAAGCACATCGAGCACCGCCTCAGGCTCGTAGGTGCCGCCGAGGTTGAGGCTTGCCGGCACCTGGCGGGTGGACTCGATCTTCTGCATGTGACCTTTCACTTCCTCGAGCGCGGCCGATGCGCCGAAACAGCGCAGCGTCGGGGTCTGCTGCGGCGGCCGCACGAGCCGCTGCGGGGCCATGTTCTGGTTCAGGTCGGTCCAGTAGCTCATGTCCGGACCCGGGGCCGCATTGAGCGTGAATTTCAGCGTGAAATCGGCGATCAGGCGCTCGGCGAGGTCGACTTCGAGCGGCAGCAGCGCATCCGGCGAACTGGCGCTGAACACGACGCCCTTCAGGAACTCCAGTTGCGGCGTGGTTTCGCCCGGGACGCCCGGGTAGAGCACTGACTTCGCACCGGCAAGACCGCGAAACTCGGCGAATCCGTAGATCCGGTTAAAGACGCCCCAGACGCCGAGGTCCACCGGGCCGTAGCGCATATGCATCCACTTGATCTGCTGCGCGAGGCTATGCAGTGCGCGTACGAGCAACAACGGCAGTTGGGCCTTGGCGGCGTCTGTGCCTTTCGCACCGGTCACGAACTGGTCCACCGCGCGGCCGAATGCCTGCCCTGCCTGGCTCCAGTATTCGTGGATAGCCTTCCAGAGCCGGTTCTCCTGCACTCTCGAAGGGCGGGCGCTCGCGAAATAGTCCCGGGCGAGCTTGCGCGCCCTGGGCAGGGCCGCTTCGTCGATCTGAAAGAGGAGCTGCAGGCGCTGTTCGAGCTTGAATCCCTCAGCTGTCGAAACCGAGTCGAACCAGTGCGAAAGCTCCTCGAGCGCCTTGACCGTGTCATGCGGCGGCAGATCCTCGAGCAGGCGGCGCGCCTCTTTCGGATCGGCCATAGGATGATCCGGCTTGCCGCCGCCGAACAACTTGAGCATGTCTCTTTCTCCCTGCGAATCGTCTGATGATGCCCCGGCCGGGTGCTGATGCGCAACCTTGGCTACAATCGATGACAAATCCGAGCCTCGCGTCATGCCCAAGCCATGCGTTTCCTGATCGTCGATGAATCCGGCCCTTTCCGCGCCGAGCTTGACCTCATGCTGCGCGAGCGCTGGCCGGATGCGGAAACCGTCGAATGGGACCCTCGCGCGCGGGGAAATCCGCTCGTGAGCCTCGATGGCGACCGCTTCGCGGTGGTCCTGCTCGACTCGCAGCCCGGCGGCGAAGACGGCATCGCGTGGGTCGCCCGGTTCAGGAAGGAACCCCTCGCCCCGCCGGTCATTCTGCTTGCCGCCCAA
>CANKMT010000062.1 GCA_947482825.1 Betaproteobacteria bacterium
GGCTGTGCAACTTCTTTTCTGTAAATTGGCTGAAGGCAGTTTCATCGAGTTGAGAAGTTGGGGCGGATCAGCGTAGTTTCATGTTGAGATAGATTTTTCCTTCGAGCCAGTCTTCGTCGGTCTCGGCGAGCAGAGCCGATACCAGTCGCAGGCAGGAAGCGGGGTTGGGGAAGATCGAAGCCACGCGAGTGCGGCGCTTGATTTCCCGATTGATCCGCTCCAGCCCGTTGGTCGTGCGCAGACGAACGCGATGGCCGGCCACGAAGTTGAAGACGGTAAAGCCGTCTTGCAAATTGGCTTCGGCCCAGTCGGCCAGTTTGGGTGCGTCGGTGCGCCACAGCTCGACGGCCTGTTTGAGCAAGCGCTCCGCCTCGACCCGATCCGGGGCATTGAAGATGGCGCGGATACGCCGGCCGACGAGCTCACGTTGATCGATGCGAGAGATATAGCCCTGTGCGTTTTGCTGCAAATGAAACTGGCAGCGCTGCCACGGTACGCTCGGCAAGGTGGCGCGCCGCGCCGCTTTGAGGCCGGCATGGTCGTCGGAGACGATCAGCTTCACCCCGGTCAGGCCGCGTCGCAGCAGGCCCTCCAGAAAGGCGCGCCAATGCACCTCGGCTTCGGACAGTGCCACCGACACCCCCAGCACCCGGCGCTTGCCGTCGGCGGTGATGCCCACGGCCACCAGGACGGCGCAATCGACGATGTGGCCGGCTTCGCGTATGCGCTCATAGCGCGCATCAAGCAAGATATACGGGGTTACCCCCAACGGCCGCTCGCGCCAGGCCGCCAGGCCCGTGTCGAGCTGCTCGGTGGCACGGCTGACCTGGGTCGAGGAGATCGACACCTCGGGCCCGATCAGTCGCTGCAGCACCTCGATCACCTTACGGGTGGAGACGCCCTGCACGTACATCTCCGCCATCATGAGATTGACGGCCTGATCGGTGCGCGAACCCTTCTCTAGGGCGCTGGGGTAGAACCCGCCCTCGCGCACCTGCGGAACAGCGAAGGTCAGTTCGCCCATGCGCGTCTTCATGGTCTTGGGCTTGAAGCCATTGGCGCTGCCCAGCCGATCGGCGCTGCGCTCATAGGGATGGGCGTTGAGAAAGTGGCTGCGCTCGATCTTGCTGGCTTCATCGACCAGAATGCGCAGCGCCTCGCCGGCGCCGTCGAGGCCTTGATCGAGAAGAGCGGCGAGTGCATCTTGCAGAGGATTGTGTTCGACACGTTGAGACATTTCAAGGATTCCTTAGAGGTCAGGGGTTATGATGCCTCGATGGAACCGCCCGCCGCCTAGCCCCACCAGCGGCGCCGCGATTTGTGGCTGGCCTCGCGTTCTTCGGGCGCTTCGCGCCCTCATCACTTCGGCCAGCCACAAATCGCAAAATCGTTCAAACCAAATTTACAGAAAGCATGTTGCACTAACAGAAACTCGGGCCATGGTCATCCAAAGTCACTAAGAGTCCCCCAATGAACACTGTGTCATCGAAAATTCCCGCAAGCCTGCTCTCTGCGCGCCGGGTGATGGACCGCGCGGACGCGCTTGCGCGCCACTCCGAGCTCCCGGGCGGGCTGACGCGCGTCTACCTGTCCGCGGAACAGCGGGCCGCAAACGGCCTCGTCCTTGGTTGGATGCTCGAGGCAGGGATGGACGCAAAGCTGGATGCAATCGGCAACTGCGCCGGCCGCTACGAAGGCGCGAAGCCGGGCCTGCCCTGCCTGATGCTCGGCTCACACCTGGACACGGTGCGCGATGCCGGCCGCTACGACGGAATGCTTGGCGTGATCACCGCGATCGACTGCGTGCATGCGCTCAACGCATCCGGCAAGCGCCTGCCCTTCGCGATCGAAGTGATCGGCTTCGCGGACGAGGAGGGCGTGCGTTTCGGCACCACTTTCCTCGGCAGCCGCGCGGTGGCCGGGACTTTCAAGCAGGAAGCGCTCGATGCGGTGGACGAGGACGGCATGAAGCTGGCGGAAGCGATGCGCGGTTTCGGACTCGACCCAGCGCGCATTGGCGAAGCGGCGCATTCGCGTGAGACCGTGCTTGCTTACGCGGAACTGCACATCGAGCAAGGCCCGGTCCTGGAGGCCGAAGGCCACGCGGTCGGCGTGGTTACCGCGATCAACGGCGCGACGCGTTACGCTTTCGAAATCGAAGGGTTCGCCGGGCACGCGGGCACGGTGCCGATGGGACTGCGCAAGGATGCGCTGGCCGCAGCATCCGAATGCGTGCTGGCGATCGAGGCGCGTGCATCGAGCGAACCGGAACTGGTGGCCACGGTCGGCAAGCTGGAGACGCTCCCGGGGGCGATGAACGTGATTCCCGGTCGGGTCAGGTTTTCGCTCGACCTGCGCGCGCCGCGGGATGCGCAGCGCGAAACGGCGGTCGCCGAGGTGCTCGCGAAATTGCAGGCTGTCTGCACGCGGCGCGGCGTCACGCTGCATGCGAAAAAGATGCACGACGAACCCGTGGCCCGATGCGCCGACTGGATCCAGGCCCAGATCGGCGCTGCGATTCAAGAAGAGGGCCGCCCGGTGCGGCGCCTGCCCAGCGGCGCGGGGCACGACGGCATGGCGATGCAGGCGATTGCGGATATCGGCATGCTGTTCGTGCGCTGCAAGAGCGGCGTGAGCCACAACCCGGCCGAAGCGATTGCTGAAGAAGATGCGGAAACCGCGACCCGGGTACTGCTTCGCTTCATCGAGAACTTCACGACGCCGGCGCGCCCATGACGGAATTCGTGCACGCAGACGAACGGATGCGCGCCATGTGCAGATGAATGGCAGTATTTCGCCTGGAAACCCAATATCCATCAGGGGGTCTTTGAAAAAATGGCAGCATTGGACAGGCCGGCAATCCGCTCGATCGCGGCCTGGTCGAAGCGGTCGCGCAGGCCGATGCAGGCCAGGCCCGTGGGGCCCCGGCCCGCGAAAGGCGTGACTTCGAAGCGCGCGCCGACGAGATGAAGCGCTTTGAGCGTCCCGTCGAGGTCGCGCAACACGCCCTTGGCGCGGATCAGCCCGCAAGCCGGATCGGCCAGGGCTCGGGCCAGCCGCTCGACATCGACCGCGTCGGGTAGCTCGAAACTGGCGCTTGCGTAGCGCGCCGACGCGTCCTCGATGGGGCGAAGGTTCCCGGTCGAAAGCAAGCCGGTCCCGGCGCGCATCGAGTCAAGTTCGAATCCGCCGAACAGGATCTCCGGCGGGATGCGGCCGCGCACCGCCTCGACCACTCTTGCGCGAGGTGCGGCCTGCGCCATCCACATATGCAGGTCCGCGTGTGAATCCGGTGTGACGAGATCGGTCTTGTTTACGATCACGAGATCGGCCTCGGCCAGTTGCCGCGTGATGGTGTCGCCCATGTACGGATCGGCTGTGCGAGCGCGAACGGTTTCGGCATCGGTGACCACCGCGACGCCATCGATCGAGAATGCGGCGAGAAGGGCGACCGAGCGAGCCACGCCGCCGGGCAACGCCACGCCGCTGGTTTCGATCAGCAGGTGATCCGGCGCAGGCGTGCGCTGCGCCAGTTTCGCAAGAGCGCCCATCAGGTCGCTGCCGAACGAGCAGCACACGCAGCCGCCGGCAATGCTGATGAGGTCGTCGTCCTGCGCTTCGATCAGGTCGGCGTCGATCGGCAGGGCGCCGAAGTCGTTTACGAGGATCGCGATGCGCCGGCCGGCGGCGTTGCGCAGCAGGTGGTTGACCAGCGTGGTCTTGCCGGCGCCGAGATAGCCGCCGATGACGGTGACCGGAATTCGCGCCGGCGCTGCGCCCATCGGGCTCAGGGCGCCTTCGGGGCCTCGAAAATGCGCCCGTCCTGAACGGTGCCCCAGACGCGCACGTCCTTCAGGCGCTCCCGGCCGATCTCGGTCGGGTCGTCTTCGAGGACAGCGAAGTCGGCGCGCTTGCCGCATTCGATCGAGCCGACTTCGTGGTCGAGCTTGAGCGTATAGGCCGCTCCGAGCGTGATCGTGCGCAGCGCATCGGACACGCTGATCCTTTCGGCTTCGCCAAGCGTGCGGCCGCTCGCGGTGCGCCGGTTGACTGCGCACCAGGCGGTGAACAGCGGCCCCAGCGGCGTGACCGGCGCATCGGAATGGATCGCGAGCGGCACACCCGTCGCGAGCGCGGTGGCGCAGGCGTTCATGCGCTCTGCTCGCTCCGGGCCCACCGTGGTAGCGTAGTGCTGGTCGCCCCAGTAGAAGTGGTGGTTCGGGAAGAGGTTTACGCACATGCCCAGCGCCTTCATGCGCCGGAATTGCGCGGCGTTGATGAGCTGCCCGTGCTGGATCGTGAAGCGGTGGTCGCGTGAAGGGTGCTTTGCGAGCGCCTCCTCGACGCAATCGAGCAGCAGCTCGGTGGCCTCATCGCCGTTGGTGTGCGCGTGGATCTGCACGCCGTGCTCCAGCGCGCCGGCCAGGGCCGCGCGCAACTGCTCCGGCGCGACATACCAAAGGCCGTTGGGAGCGCCGTTGTAGTAGCCCGGCCACTTGAGACGCGCCGAGAATCCCTGGATCGAGCCGTCGACGACGATCTTCACGATCCCCAGGCGCAACTGGTTCGAGCTCGCGCCGCGCAGTTCCAGGGCGCGCTTGATGAGTTCGTCCGGAGCGATGCTCAGGAAGCGGCGCAGCGAAACGACCCGCACGGGGAAGTCGGGCTCGCCGGTCACGCGAGCCATCATCTCGACGGCTTCCTGGGGCAGCTGGCTCGCCATGTCAGCCGCGGTGGTCACGCCTTTGCGTACGCAGAGCTTGGCGAAATAACGCAGCCCCAATTCGTCGCAGGCAAGGATCTCGCGGTCGAAGCCCACGTGCGGCGAGGCCGGCATCATGGCCTCGGGGCCCTTGAGTTCGCCGGTGGGCAAGCCGTCTGCGCCCAGCGGGATGCCGGGATGATCGACGCCGGGGCGCAACAGTCCGCAGAGTTCGAGCGCCTTGGTGTTGACGTTGAGGATATGGCCGCTCGCATGGAGTACGCCGACGGGACGCGTGGGCGAGGCCCGATCGAGGTCTTGGCGCGTGCATCTGCGTTCGCCGTAGTAGATCGGGTCGAGGCCCCAGCCGGCGATCGGCTGCGCTGCGTCTTTGAGAGCGGCGCCTGCCGCCTTAAGGCGCTCGACCGCCGCTTCGATCGAGTTCGCGCCGGTCCACACGCGGCCCTCCGGGTCCGTGCGGTCGAAGTAGCCGACATACGTGTATCGCCAGAACGTGCCTTCGCTGGTATGGCTGTGGCCCTCGACCAGGCCCGGCATGAGGACCTTGTCGGCAAACCGGTCGTCCAGCGTATATGCGCCCCAGCCCTTGAGTTCGTCGAGCGAACCAGCGCCGAGGATGCGACCGTCCCGGATCGCGACGTGCGTCGCCTCCGGACGGGCCGGGTTCATGGTCAGGATGCGGCGGGCGCGGTAGATCGTCGTCATTTTCATAAATGGGGCCAGGCTCGATTATTTCGCAAGGAATGATCCGCCATTTGGGCGGGAGGGTCCACCGCGGCGCGACTCGTGCGTTGGGATGGTATTGCCATTCGATCAATTGAAGCATGCCTCGTCGCGCCCGCTCGCACCTGGACCATGTCCCACTGCATATCGTGCAGCGCGGGCACAATCGTGACGCTTGCTTCTTCTCGGAGGACGACTATCGAAGTTATTTGTACTGGCTGGATGAGGCCTTGCGCGACGCCGAATGCACCTTGCATGCGTATGTCCTGATGACCAATCACGTTCATCTGCTGCTGACGCCAACGCGTGCGGCGGCGGTGCCTGGCGCCCTCATTTCCCTGGGTCGCCGGTATGTCCAGCGTATCAATCGAATCCACAATCGCACCGGGACATTGTGGGACAGCCGCTACAAGTCGTCGCTGATCCATGCAAATTCGTACTTGCTGTCCTGTCAGCGCTACATTGAACTCAACCCTGTGCGTGCCGGGCTGGTTCGAGATCCGGCCGACTATCGATGGTCGAGCTATCGGTTGCACGCATTCGGCCTGCCGAATCCTATCGTGGCGTCGCACCCTCTGTACTACACACTCGGTCGGGATGGCGCCGCACGGCAAGTTGCGTATCGCAGGCTCGTCGAGGCACGGCTGGAACGAGCCGTCACCGACAACATTCGATCGGCGCTCGCTCACGGCATGCCCGTGGGCGACTCGCAGTTTCTCGCCATGGTCGAAAGCATGACCGGGATTCCGTCGCAGCCCAAGCCGCGCGGGCGACCGCGCCAAGGTGGGCGACTTGTCCTGACCGGGAAAATTGAGCCTGGCCCCATTTAAAGGAGGGGGGGGCGGTGAGGGGCGGTGCCGTCGTCGCGCACGAGGTGGCAGGCCACGCGTTGCCCGGTGCGGATTTCGCGTAGCGCGGGTTCCTCTGCGTGGCAGCGCGATTCGGCGAAGGGGCAGCGGGCTGAAAAACGGCAGCCGGGCGGCGGGTTGATTGGGCTGGGTGGATCGCCCTCGAGGCGCATGCGTGATGCGCCTTCCGTGGGGGCGCCTCTTCGCCGGCGGCCCATGCGCGGCACGGCCGAGAGCAAGGCCCAGGTGTAGGGGTGAAGCGGGTCCTCGAAGAGCGCCTCGCGCGTCGAGTACTCGACGATGCGCCCGAGGTACATGACTGCGATCTCGTCGCAGAGGTATTGCACCACGCCGAGGTCGTGCGAAATGAGGAGGTAGGTGAGGCCATATTCGCGCTGCAGCGCACCCAGCAGATTGAGGATCTGGGCCTGGATCGCAACGTCGAGCGCCGAGACCGGCTCGTCGCACACCACCAGTTCCGGTTTGGTGGCGAGTGCACGCGCGATGCCGATCCTCTGGCGCTGCCCGCCGGAGAACTGGTGCGGAAACAACTGCGCCTGGTCCGGACGCAAGCCGACCTGTCCGAACAAGCCGCGCACCCGATCCGCGCGCTCGGACTCGGTGCCGATGTTCATGCGCTGCATCGGCTCGCGCACGATGGCACCCGCGCGCATGCGCGGGTTCAGCGAGGAATAGGGGTCCTGGAAGATCATCTGGACCCTGTGGCGCGCGCTGCGCAACTGCTCGCCTTGAAACTCCGAAAATGCCTCACCGGCCAGGCGCACTTTGCCGGCGGTGATGTCGAGCAACCGCATGACGGCCAGCGCTGTGGTGGTCTTGCCCGACCCCGACTCGCCGACGATGCCGAACGTGCTGCCGTGGCGCACGGAAAAGCTGACCCCATCGACCGCCCGCACGGTCTGCGGCGCGGAGAACACCGAGCGTTTCTTCAGGGGGAAATGGACCCGCAGGTCCGCGACTTCGAGCAGTGGCTGGCTCACGCGGCCTGCCTGCCCTTGGGTGCGTCGCTGGTGGTGTCCAGCAACCAGCAGGAAGCGAGATGCCCCGTCCCCGCGCCGGTCTCGGGCGGGCGCTCGTCGCGGCAGCGCGCCGTCACGTGCGGACAGCGCTCGGCAAACGCGCAGCCTTTTCCAAGCAGGTGCAGCGGCGGCACGACGCCGGGAATTTCCTGCAGCGCTTTGCGCACCGCGCCTTTGCCGAGCTGCAATTGCGGACGGCAGGCGAGCAGCCCGCGCGTATAGGGGTGGGCGGGCTGGCCGAGGATCGCCTCCACCGGGCCTTCCTCGGCTTTGCGCCCGGCATACATCACCACCACCCGGTCGGCCATCTCGGCGATCGCGCCCATGTCGTGGGTGATTAGCACGATGGCGGTGCCGCGCGTGTCGCGCAGTTCCTGCAACAGGTCGAAGATCTGCGCCTGCACCGTGACATCGAGCGCGGTGGTCGGCTCGTCGGCAATCAGCACCTGCGGCTCGCACACCAGCGCCATCGCGATCATCACGCGCTGGCGCATCCCGCCGGAGAACTGGTGCGGGTACTCGTCGATTCGCCGTTCGGCTTCAGGAATATGCACGGCCTTGAGCATTTCGATCGTCCGGCTGCGCGCCTGCGCAGCGGTTAGGCCCAGATGCAGTCGCGCGGTCTCGGCTATCTGGTCGCCGATCGTGAAGACCGGGTTGAGCGAGGTCATCGGCTCCTGGAAGATCATCGCGATCCGGTGACCGCGCACTTCGCGCAGGCGCGATTCGGCGGCTTTGAGGAGGTCTTCGCCGTCGAAGCGAACCGATCCGCCGGTCACATGGCCCGCGGGCTTGGGCACGAGGCCCATGATCGCGAGCGCAGTCATGCTCTTGCCGCACCCGGACTCGCCGACGATGCCGAGGGTCTCGCCGGCATTCACGGCGAGTGACACGCCGTCGAGCACGCGCACGCGGCCGTCCCAGGTATCGAACTCGACCTTGAGGTTCTCGATTTCGAGGAGAGCGGCCATCGGGTCAGCGCGTCCGCAGGCGCGGATTGAAGGCGTCGTTCAGGCCGTCGCCGACCAGGCTGATCGCAAGCACCGTAAGGAAGATGCAGACGCCCGGGAAAGTGACGGCCCACCACATCTCGCGCAGGTAGTTCCGGTTCGACCCGATCATCATGCCCCAGCTCATCATGTTCGGGTCCGACAGGCCGAGGAACGAAAGTCCCGCTTCGAACAGGATCGCGGTGCCGGTGGCCAGCGTGGCCGCCACGATGATCGGCGGCAGCGCATTGGGCAGTATTACACCCCAGATGATGCGGCCGTTGGACGAACCGATCGCGCGCGCGGCGCGCACGTACTCGAGTTGCTTGATGCGCAGGAACTCGGCCCGCGTGAGGCGCGCCATGCTGGTCCATGCGACGAAGCCGATCGCAAAAGTCACGGTGACGAGCGATGGCGTGAAAAGCATCACCAGCACCATCGCGAAGAGCAGGGCCGGCAGCACCTGGAAGAATTCCGTGATCCGGCCAAGGAGGGCGTCGACCTTCCCGCCGTAGTAGCCGCCGAGCGCGCCCATGGTGATGCCGATGACGGTCGCGATCATCGCGGCGAAGAAACCGACCATAAGCGTCGGGCGGCCGCCGCGCACCAGGCCGGCCAGCATGTCGCGCCCGAGGTAGTCGGTGCCCAGCACGGCATCGGCATCCGTGCCGGGTGGGGTTTTGGGTGCGCCGACGATGTCGAAGGGGTCCACCGGGTAGATCCACGGACCGGCGATCGCCGTCGTCAGCACGAGCGCGAGGATCCCCAGGCCGACAAGGGCTGCATAGTTGCGCTTGAAGACGCTCCACGCCTCGCGCCATGGTCCGCGCGCTTCGGTCTCAGCCATCGCGGGCTCAACCATCGGTCCTGATTCTCGGGTCGATCAGGCGGTAGGCGAGGTCGGTCAGCAGGTTTCCCACGATCACCAGCAGCGCCGAGAGGAGCAGGATGCCCAGGATCAGCTGCGTGTCGCGGCGCAGGATCGCCTCGAAGGCCAGCAGGCCCATGCCCGGCCAGGTGAACACGGTTTCGACCAGAACGGCGCCCGCGAGCATGCCGGAAAACTGCAGGCCGGCAATCGTCACCACCGGAAGGATGGCATTGCGCAGCGCGTGCTTGAACACCACCTTGTTTTCGGACAGGCCCTTCGCCCGGGCCGTGCGCACATAGTCCGAGCCAAGCACTTCGATCATGCTCGCGCGCGCCAGGCGCGAATACAGCGCAAGGTAGATGATCGCGAGCGTCCCGGCCGGCAGCACGAGATGGTGCGCCACGTCGAGCACATACGCGAATCCGGTTGCGCCCGAAGCAATGTCGTACATCCCGGAAGCCGGCAGGATCGGCCACACCGACGCGAAGAGCAGGAGCAGCAGAAGCCCGGACCAGAACACCGGGGCCGAGAACCCGAACAGCGCCACGATCGTGACGAACGCGCCGAGCCAGCTGGAAGGCCGGCGCGCCGCCGTCACGCCCAGGAACGTGCCCAAAACGACTGCACTAGCGAGAGCAGAGAAGACGAGAAGCACGGTGGCGAACATCCTGTCCGCGACCAGGCCCAGCACCGGGCGGTTGAAATAGGTCGACACACCCAGATCGCCGGTCGCCACCCGCGAGACATAGATGAACAGCTGTTCAAGGAACCCCTTGTCCAGCCCGTAGGTCTTGCGCAGGCTGGCGATCGTTTCGGCCGACGCGCCGCCCATTTCGCCGACGATGGTCTCGACGACATCGCCAGGGGCGAGGTGGATCAGGGTGAAATTGAGGATCGCCACCGCTAGCAGCAACCCGATCGCATAGGCGATCCGGCGGGCGATGAAGAGGGCGATCCGCAAGGCGGGGCCCTATTCGCGGTACATCTCGTCGATCGGGGCCATGGCGCCCCAGATCGTGGTCGGGAGGCTGCGCAGGTTCTTTTCGTAGATGGTGAAGTAGGGCAGCACGTTGATGTAGGCGATCGGCGCGTCACCCACGACGATCTTCTGGAATTCCTGGTATTCGGCCTTGCGTTTGGCCGGGTCGCGCTCGACGGCGGCTTTGGCAAGCAGGTCATCGACCTTCGGGTTCGAGTAGCTCTGGGTGTTCGACCAGATGATGCCGGGCCGGATGTTCGAAGAGAGGTACGTGCGGTGCACCCCGATGACCGGGTCGCCCCAGTTGAACACCGCGTCCATGGTCATGTCGAAATCGTGCGCGCCCACACGCTTGGCCCAGGTCGGGAAGTCGGGCGCATTGCGCACGGTCACCTCGATGCCGATCTTCTTCAGTTGCGGCTTCAGGTATTCGGCCACGTTCTTTTGCTGCTCGTTGGAGCCGGGCAGGTAATCGACACTGAGCGAAGCCCGCACGCCGCCGGCGCCTTTCTTGAGGCCCGCCTGGTCCAGCAACCGGTTGGCTTTTTCGAGATCGACCTTGTAGTGCTCCACGGCGCCCGAGTAGAAGGGCGCGCCCGGCGCGATCGGGCCGGTGGCAATCCTGCTGCGGCCGTTGTGGAGCTTTTTCGTGATGAACTCGCGGTCGATCGCAAAAGAGATCGCCTGGCGCACGCGCGCATCATCGAGCGGCTTCTTCTTCGTGTTGAAGGCCAGCCAGTTGAGCGGCCCGATCGCGTCGCCCCCCTTGTCGGTGGTCGCGATGCCGGGGGTCTTGGACAACCGGTCGAGAAGCGCGAGGTCGGCCCAGAAGGGCGTGAACTGGATCTCCTTCCTTTCGATGGCCACGGCCAGCGCGTTGCTGTCGCGGAATATGCGCACGATGATCCGATCGAACTTGGGACGGTCCTTGATGAAGAACGCCGGATTCTTTTCCAGAATGATGTGTTCGCCCGGCTTGAACTCCGCCAGCTTGTACGGTCCGGAGCCAATCGGGGTCGTGTTGCGCGCATGGGTCTTGAGGTCCGCTCCGTCGCCAAAGATGTGTTTCGGCATGATCGGGCAGAGCGCCGGGGACAGCGCGAGGAAGATCGCGGGGTGGGGCTGCGACATGCGGATGATCGCCACGGTCGGGCTGGGCGTGTCCACGCGCTCGACCGCCGCGAGCATCGACGAAAAAGGATGGTTGGCCTTGATCGCCATGATCGAGAAAGCCACGTCCTCCGAAGTGACCGGCTTGCCGTCGTGGAACGTGGCATTCGGGACGAGCTTGAGGAGCAGCGACTTGCCGTCGTCCTGGAAGCTCCAGCTTTCGGCCAGGTAGGGTTGCGGATTCCACTTGTCATCGAACCGCAGCGGGCTTGCGAAGACCTGTGCGCCGACCATCGCCGTGGCGTAGCCCGATTGCACCGCCGGATTGAAGTGGCGCGCCACCTGCGTGGTGCCCCAGATCAGGGTGCCGCCGGCCTTCTGCGCCGTTGCCGGGGCCGCGATGGCGAGCGTCGCGGCGAACACTATGGACTTCACGATCGTTTGCATCATGGACTTCTCCGGCAGACGGGCGAAAGGACGGTTGGGCTAGGCGATGGTCGTGAGCACTTCAGAGATCGTGGAGACGATCTGGTCGATCTGCGATTTCTCCACGATCAAAGGCGGCGACACGGCGATCGTCTCCCCGGTGACCCGGATCAGCAGGCCCTTGTCGAACGCCTTGGTGAATGCCTCGAACGCGCGCTTGCCCACCGCGCCTTCGCGCGAGTTCAGCTCGATCCCTGCCACCAAGCCGATCACGCGCAGGTCCATCACGTGCTTGGAGCCCTTCAGCTGCCAGATCGCGTCTTCCCAGTACTTCGCGAGCCCTGCAGCCCGCGTGAGCAGCCCTTCCTCGGCATACACGTCCAGCGTCGCGATCCCCGCGGCGCACGCCATCGGGTGCCCCGAGTAGGTGTACCCGTGGAAGAACTCCATCCCGTCCGGGCCTTTCATGAACGTGTCGTAAATGGCATCCGAAATGAACACTGCCCCCATCGGGATCGTCGCATTGGTGATCCCCTTGGCTGTCGTGAACATGTCCGGCTTTACCCCGAAGTAGTCCACGGCGAACGGCGTGCCCAACCGACCGAAGCCCGTGATCACCTCGTCGAATATGAGCAGGATGCCGTGCTTGGTGCAGATCTCGCGCAGCCGCTCGAGGTATCCCTTGGGCGGGATCAACACCCCGGTGGAGCCGGCCACGGGCTCGACGATTACCGCGGCGATGCTCGAGGCGTCGTGTAGCGCCACCAGACGCTCGAGGTCGTCGGCGAACTCCAACCCGCCGTGCGCCGGCTGGCCGTGGCTCATGAGGTTGCGCGCAGGATCGTGCGTGTGGCGGATATGGGCTACGCCCGGGAGCATGGCCGTGCCGAAAGTCTTGCGGTTGCTGACGATGCCGCCAACCGACATGCCGCCGAAGTTCACCCCGTGATAGCCGCGCTCCCGGCCGATCAGCCGGAAGCGCACGGCATCGCCGCGCGCCCGGTGGTAGGCCAGCGCCACCTTGAGCGCTGTGTCGGCCGACTCCGAGCCCGAGTTGGTATAGAAGATATGGCCCAGCCCCTTGGGGGCAATGGCGGCGAGGCGTTCGGCGAACTCGAACGCGATCGGGTGACCCATCTGGAAAGAAGGCGCGAAGTCGAGCTTTTTCGCTTGCGCGGCGATCGCCTCGGCGATCTTGGGACGGCAATGCCCGGCATTGACGCACCACAGGCCCGCGGTGCCGTCGAGCACCTTGCGCCCCTCCGGGGTCCAGTAGTACATGCCCTCGGCGCGCTCGAGCAGCCTCGGGGCTTGCTTGAACTCGCGGTTGGCCGTGTACGGCATGAAGAAGGCGCTTTGCTGAAGGTCTGCTGCGGCTTGCGTCACTTTGGTGTCGACACGGTCGTTCATGCGGTTTTCCTTTTCGGTTCGGATTGTGGCGAAGACTCGCGGAGTGCGCTTGCGCGTGCGCCGCTGATCAGGTCGATGAAGCCGGAAACATCGGTGGGCAATGCGTCACCGCGCCAGGCAACGTGCTGGTCCGGACGCGAGAGCACAAGCTTGTGGCGGTAAACCTTTGCGGCCTCGGCGGAATCGACGTCGAGGACTGCAAAGGGCACGCCGTGAGCAAGCGCGGCGGCGACGATGGCGGACACGTCGATCACCGGGTCGAATCGAAGCAGTGTGTAGTCCGGGCCCAGCGCGTCATAAAGCGAGCGTCCGTCACGCAGCCACAGGTGCGGCGTTCGGCAGCCGGGAACGGTGGAAGGGGTGAAGTCGTACATGGAGTAGGCCGGGGGCGATTCGCCATCGTAAGCGATGATCGGCGAGTCGCTGTAGAAATAGCCGAAATTGAGACCGCCGCAGCAATACTGCTGCACGTTGAGTTCGTACGCGGCCTTGCCGAGCGTTTCACGCGCCGTGTCGCCTTCGGGGCCGGGCGCCTCGATGTTGGCCGGCACGGTCTGCCGCTGCCTCGCCATCTGGAATGAGTGGCCCATCGCGAAATGCGACACCTGCTCGGTGATCGGCAAGCGCTCTTTCTGGTGCGCATCGAGGATGCCTTCGGCGCCCCAGCCTTTGATGCGCGCAGCCAGCAGCCACCCGAGGTTGGCCGCATCGGCGATGCCGGCATTCATGCCATAGCCCGCATAGGGGACCCACAAGTGCGCCGCGTCGCCGCAGATGAACACGCGACGGTCGCGGAACTTGTCGGCCACGAGGCGCCTTCCGATCCAGTCTTCCTTGGCAATCACTTCGTATTCGAAGTCGGCCCCGACCCCGAGGATCGTGCGGATCGCCCAGTCCCGGTCGATCGATTCGAAATCGTCCTCGCTGTCGAGCAGGTAATTGTGGATCAGCCAGGTTTCCCGGCCGTCGATCGCCATGACGTTACCGCTTCGGCGCGGATTGAGCGAGAACATGACCCACGCGGGCTTGCCCGGCAGCATCGACAGCAGCTTGGGGGCGCGAATGAAGCTCGATTGCACGCGCTGGACTACGGGTGTTCCGGTGAGCGTGGCGCCGATCTTGCGCCGGACCTCGGAGCGGCCGCCGTCACAGCCGACCATGTAGCTGCAGGCGATGCGTGTGCTCTCGCCGGTGTCGAGGTTGCGGGCGGTTGCGATCACGCCGACGTCGTTTTGCGAGAAATCGTCGATCGAGGTGCGGTTGAGGATCGTCAGGCCGGGCAGACCCGCGGCATGCTCGCCGAGTACCGGCTCGAGAAACATCTGGTTGATGCGATGCGGGGGTTCGGGCGTCGGCCACCAGGTATCGGGGCCGTCGCGGGCGGTGTAGCGGTCTTTTCGGCACGGGATGGGAATGCGCGCGAGTTCGGTCCCGGTCGTGGTCGTGCGGTACGAGCAGTCGTTCGGGTAGTCCTCCGGCAGGCCGGCATTGCGCAGTTTCTGCGCCACGCCCAATCGTCGGAAGATCTCCATCGAGCGCGCCGAGGTGTGGTTGCACTTGACGCTTGGCGCTTCGCCGCGGCGGCGCAGTTCAGCGACCACCACGGGGATGCCGCGCCACGCGAGGTCCATCGCGAGCGTCAGGCCGACGGGGCCGCCGCCTGCTATCAGTACCGAGGTTTCGAGGGTCTTTGCCATTGGCGGATCAGGCGGCAACGCGCGAAGCGCCAAACAGCGATTCCACGCGCTCGCGGGTATAGAGCGTGCTCCACCACTGGTGCGAGAAATCGGACACCTTGGACGGGTCGTAGCTGCGCTGGCGCAAGTCCACGGGCTCGCCGCCGAGAAGGACGGCCTTGATGCGCTGTTTCTCGAGCAGGACGGTCACGTCACGCAGCGGGTCACCGTCGACGACGACCAGATCTGCGAGTTTCCCGGCTTCGATCGCCCCGACCCCCGCGCCATGCGAGAGAAATTTCGCGGCAAGCGATGTAGCACTGCGCAGCGCCTGTGCCGTGGTCATGCCCAGATACTTCACGAAAATATCGAGCTCCTTGGCATGCCATTCGCCGTAAGGGGTCAGCGCAAAGCCCGAATCGGTGCCGGGCAGGATGGGCACGCCGAGCTTGTAGGCGCGCGAAAGCACCGCGCATGCGGTATCGAATTCCGCCTGGCTCGCAGCGCGCCGCCCATGGTGGAACGCCTGGTCGGTGGGCTGCGTGAAGTCGATATCGTGGCGCAGGAAAGTCAGCGTCGGCGCGATCGAGCACTTGTTCTTCAACACGGCGTCGAGGCCTTCTTCATCCATGTATGAAGCGTGGAAGATGAGGTCTACGGCGGCCCGCGCGGAGTAGAGCACGGCTTCGCGGCCACGCGCATGGACGATGGCTTTGCGCCCGAGCCGGTGGACTTCCTCGACGATCGCGCTCGTTTCGGCCTGCGTGAAGGCCGCGATGAACTCGCCGTCGGCGCGCTTCATGCGGCCGTCCATCGCGATCTTGATGCAGTCGACGCCTTCTTTCACCTGCCGGCGGACTTCCTCGATACTTTCGTCGAGGCTTTTCACCAGGTGGCCGACGCCGGTTTCGGGCGTGCCGATCCAGGTTGGATACCAGTCGGCGAGGCCTTGCCGGCTCGTGATATAGGGCCCGGCGGCCATGACCCGCGGCCCGGTGAAAAGCCCCGCATCGACCGCATTGCGGATCGAAAGCGAGATGCGCCCGGCATCACCCGGCGAGCAGATCGAGGTATAGCCTGCGGCGAGCACCTGCTGCGCGAAGAACATGCCGCGCAGCGCGCGGAATTCCATCGGCGAATAAATGTCGATGTTCTCTTCGGACTTCGCGTTGCCGTAAGCAAGGTGCGTATGCAAATCGATCAGGCCGGGCAGGACGAAGAGTCCTGAATAGTCGAGGAAGACGTCGTCTTGCTTGCGCGCAGGCGCTGCGGCGGCGGGGCCGGCATACGCGATCGTGCCGTCCTGCACAAGGATGGCCTGGTCGGCCGCAGCCGTTTCGCCTTTGCCGTCGTAAAGCCAACCGCACTTGATGAAGGTCGCCATCACGCATCGCCTTTCGAGGCCGCTTCTTCGTTGGTCTTGTCCAAGTGCTCGAGCAGACGCATGCGCGTCGCGTCCCGGTGTTCCCAGCACAGTTCGGCGACCTTTGCCGCGTCGCCAGCCTTGTAGGCCTCGAGGATAGCGCGGTGCTCGGCCTGGGACTGGCGAAGGTCGACCAGCACACCCGCGGCGACGCGCGCATAGCGTTCCGTGTTCGCGCGAAGAGTGCGAAGCGTACGGCAGAGGAAAGGCCGTCCGGAGGATTCGAAAAGCGTGTCGTGAAACCTGAGGTTCAATTCGGCAAACGCATCGACATCAACCGGGTTGCGCGAGGTGATCTTGTCGAGTTGTGCGAGGCCCGCCTCGAGTTCGCGCGCCACGTCCCCGTTTCGGCGCATGGTGGCGGCATGCCCCGCGCGGGCTTCGAGAGTCGCTTGCAGGTCGAGGACGTCGTCGATTTCTTCCCGGTTGAGCGACGCCACTATGTACCCGCGGCGGGGCCGCAGCATCACCAGGCCTTCGGACTCCAGGCGGCGCAGAGCCTCCCGGATTGGCAGGCGGCTGATGCCCAGACGGGCTGCAATCTCCTCCTGTCGCAGCGGCGCGCCTGCTTCGAGCGAGCCTTTCAGGATCGAGTCCCGCAGGTGTTCGTAAGCGAGATCGGGGAGGCTTGGCGGATTGAGGGCGGCAGTCAGCGAGGCGGCGGGGGAGGTACTCATGGGCATGATCCAAAATGAAATTGGATCCAATTTACAATAATCTGAATAGAACGGCAACGGCTTTGCATATCAGGCAGTTAGCATCACTGGCCGCATCCTTTCGCCGCCCGGATCGTACATCGGTTTGAGGCTCGCGCGTGCCTTGAACCGGGTATCCGCCACCTCGATTTCATACTGGCCCGCATTCACGAAAGCGGCGTCCACGCCGCACTCGTTGCGCACATATCCAAGCCCGACCGATCGCCCGAGCGTGTGTCCGAAGCTGGCTGAAGTGAGATATCCGACCCTTTCGCCGTCCCGATAGATCGGCTCGTTGTGGTACAGGAGCGGTTCCGGATCGTCGAGCGCGAATTGCACCAGCCGTTTCGTCACGCCGCGCGCCTTTTGTGCGACCAAAGCTTCGCGACCGATGAAACCGCCCGGTTTCGCAAGAGCGCACGCAAATGCAAGGCCCGCTTCGAGCGGTGTGTCTTCGTCGCCGATGTCGTGTCCCCAATGGCGGAACGCCTTTTCGAGCCGCAGGCTGTCCATTGCGTGCATGCCCGCGAGCGCAAGGCTGTGGCGGGGACCGATGGCCACAATCGCGTCAAACACCCGGATTGCCTGTTCGGCCGGAACCAGCAATTCCCAACCGAGCTCGCCCACATAGCTGATGCGAGTGGCGCGCACTTTCGCGCCTGCGAAGGCGAACTCCCGGCTTGCCCCGTAGGGAAACGCGGCCTCCGAAAGGTCTGCATCAGTCAGGCACGCGAGCAGCACACGCGATTCCGGACCCATCACACCGAGGACTGCGTGGTCGTTTGTGACATCCGTGATTTCGCAACGCGCTGCCTTGGGTAGATGCCGCCGCAGCCACGCAAGGTCCCGCGTGCCGCTCGCCGCACCCGTGATCACGAGAAAGCAATCGTTCGCCACGCGCGTGACCGTGAGATCGGCCTCGATGCCGCCCCGCGCGTTCAGCCACTGCGTGTAAACGGCGCGGCCCATGGGCGATACGTCGTTCGCGCTGACCCTTTGCATGAGCGCAAGCGCGTCCGGACCCGAAACCTCGAATTTGGCAAACGAACTCTGGTCGAAAAGCGCGACGCGCTCCCTCGCGGCGCGGCATTCGTCCGCTCGATAGTCGAACCAGTTCTGCCGGCCCCAGCTGTAGTTGTATGCGGGCTTGACGCCGGTTGGCGCATACCAGTTCGGCCGCTCCCAGCCCGCAAACTCGCCCATGCAGGCGTTCGCGGCGATGATTCGTTCGTGCAGCGGAGAGCGGCGCATGCCGCGCGCAGTCTCGTATTGGCGGTAAGGCCAATGCATCGAGTACAGCAGGCCGAGCGCTTCGGTGACCCGCTCGCGCAGGTAGCGGGCGTCGTTCTGGTAGGGAAAGGCCCGGCGAATATCCACGTCGGCAAGATCCATCGGCGGGTATCCAGTGGCGATCCATTCGGCCAGCACCTTGCCCGCGCCGCCCGCCGACTGGATGCCGATCGAATTGAATCCGGCGGCGACGAAGAACCCGGGCAGTTCGGGCGCTTCGCCGAGGTAGTAGCGGTTGTCGGGCGTGAAACTCTCCGGGCCATTGAAGAACTTTTGGATCCCAACGGTTTCAAGCACGGGCACGCGATGCAATGCGCTCTTGAGGATCGGCTCGAAATGCTCCCAGTCCTCGGGCAATTCGTCGAACTCGAAACCTTCGGGAATTCCGTCCATGCCCCAGGGTTTGGCCTTGCGCTCGAAAGCCCCGACTAGCAGCTTGCCGGCGTCCTCCTTGTAGTACGCCTGGCCGTCGAAATCGCGCAGCACCGGCAGGGTCCTGACCGCGCCGGGCATGGGTTCGGTCACGATGTAGAAATGCTCGGCGGCGTGCAGTGGGACGTTGACGCCGGCAAGCAATCCAATTTCGCGCGCCCACATCCCGCTGCAGTTCACCACCACCTCGGCTTCGAGGTCGCCGTGCGGCGTTTGGACGCCCGCAGCGCGGCCGTCGCGAACCAGGATCCCATTCACTTTGCAGCGTTCGATGATTCGCGCACCCGCCAGGCGCGCACCCTTGGCAAGCGCTTGCGTCACATCCACCGGGTTGATCTGCCCGTCCTTGGGCATGTGGATCGCCCCGACGATGTCGTTGTCATTGACCATCGGCCAGAGCCGTTTCAGTTCGGACGGTGAAATGATGTCCACTTCCACGCCGAAGCAACGTCCCATCGATGCGCTGCGCTTGAGTTCCTCGAAGCGCTCGGCATTGTCGGCGATGGTGATCGCGCCGTTCTGCTTGAAGCCGGTCGCCTGGCCGGTTTCGGCCTCGAGACCGGCGTAAAGATCGATGCTGTATCGCGCAAGGCGTGTCAGGTTGTGCGTTGCGCGGAGTTGGGCCACCAGGCCCGCTGCGTGCCAAGTCGTGCCGCAGGTTAGTTGCCCCTGCTCGAGCAGGACGACGTCTTTCCATCCGAGCTTCGCGAGGTGATACGCGACGCTGCAGCCGACGATGCCGCCGCCCACGATCACGCAGCGCGCGTGGCGCGGTAACGCGATGTCCCCCAAGCTCAGTCCAGCTTCACTCTTGCGTCGCGAATCACGCGGCCCCAGCGCTCGTAGTCCGACTTCACCTTGGCGGCGAATTCGGCCGGCGGCATGCCGCCGTAATCGAGGCCGCTGTCGAAGATGAACTTGCGGAACTCAGGCGTGCCGACGATGCGTGCGATCTCGCGGTGCAGCGCATTGACGATCTCGGGCTTCATTCCGCCCGGCCCGAAGAATGCGATCCAGCCGTCGACGCCGAAATTCAATCCGGCCTCGTGAAACGTCTGGAGATCAGGCAGTGCGGGAATGCGCTTTTCCGTGGCGGCGGCGATCAGCTTCGCCTTGCCGCCCTTCGCACTGGCGATCGCCGTGGTCGGCCCATCGAAGTACATGTCGATCCGTCCGCCATAGAGGTCCTGGTTGGCCTGCGCCGGGCCCGGATAGGGAATGTGGACCACATCGATTCCCGCGGTGCGCTTGAGGAATTCAACGTTGAGGTGCGGGGTCGTGCCGGTACCGTACGAGCCTACGTTCAGCTTGCCGGGATTGCGCTTGGCGTAGTCGATCAGGTCGCGCACGTTCGAGAAAGGAACGTCGATCCGCGCGACCAGCACCGTCCCGCCGAGCGAGCCGGGGGTGATCGGGGTGAAGTCCTTGAACAGGTCGAAGGGTGGCGTCGCGTACAGGTGCGGCAACTGCGTCATTGCGGCGACTGTGTAAAGCAGCGTGCTCCCGTCGGGCGCCGCCTTGGCAACTTCGCGTGCGCCGATCAGCGTTCCGCCGCCGGGCTTGTTCTCGACGACGACCGCGACGCCGAAGGCTTCGGCCAGCGCCGGAGCGATCCTGCGCGCCTGCAGGTCGGTACCGCCCCCGGGCGTGAAGGGGACGACGATGCGGATCGGCTTCTCGGGCTTCCACTGCGCTTGCGCCGTGTTCGCGCCGAATGCGGCGGCCAGGCACGCGGCTGCAAGCAGCCAAGTCACGGCGCGCACTACTTGCGCTCGACTTCGTCGAACGGCACGAGCGTGCCCCAGATCCCGGCGGGCAGGTTCTTCAGCGACTTGTCGGCCGCGGTCACGACCGACCAGACGTGGGTGTAGGCGACGGGTGCGTCGTTGACGACGGTGCGTTGGAATTCGGCATACAGGGCCTTGCGTTTGTCGAGGCTCTTCTCGGTGGTCGCGCGTGCGAGCAGGTCGTCCACCTTGGGGCTCACATAGCTCTGCGTGTTCGACCAGATCACGCCGGGCTTGATGTTGCTCGACAGGTAGGTCCGGTGCACGCCGATCACCGGGTCGCCATAGTTGAACGACGCGTCCATCGATGCTTCGAAATCATGCCCGCCGACGCGCTTGGCCCAGGTGGGGAAGTCCGGCGAAACGCGGATCGTGACGTTGATGCCGACTTTCTTGAGCTGCGGCTTGAGGTACTCGGCAATGTTGGCGTAGTTGTCGGGGCTGCCCGGCTGCACGTCGAGCACCAGCGGAAAACGCATGCCGTCGCCGCCGCGCTTGAGGCCCGCCTCATCGAGCAGCTTGTTGGCGCGCTCGAGGTTGAGCTTGTAGTGCTCCACCTGGTCGGTATAGAACGGGCTGCCCGGCGCGATCGGTCCCGTGGCGGCTTTGGTGAGGCCCGAATGTAGCTTCTTCGTGATGAAGTCGCGATCGATTGCATAGGAGATCGCCTGGCGCACCCGAACGTCGTCCAAGGGCTTCTTCTTGAGGTTGAAGGCGACCCAGCCGAGCGGGCCGATTGCCTCGCCCCCCTTGCGCTCGATGTTCACATGCGTCAGTTTCTGGAGGCGAAGCACCTCCGTGATGTTGCTTACGAACGGGAACATGTCGATGTCCTTGCGTTCGAGCGCAAGCGAGATCGCGGTCGGGTCCTTGTAGAGGCGGAAGATGAGCTTGGCGAACTTGGGCTGGCCGGCCATGAAGAACTTGTCGTTTCTCTCCAGGATGATGTGCTCGCCGGGCTTGAATTCTACGAACTTGAACGGCCCGGAGCCCACCGGATTCAGGTTGCGGGGATGGCTGCGCACGTCCTGCCCGTCTCCGTAAATGTGCTTGGGCAGAATCGGGCAGAAGGGTGGAGACATCGCCAGCAGGATGGCCGGATGCGGGTCCTTCATGCGGATGATCGCGAGATGCGGCGTTGGCGTATCCACGCGCTCCACCGGCCCGAACATCGACTGGAAAGGATGGTAGGCCTTCGCCGTCATGATCGAGAAGGCGACGTCCTCCGACGTCACCGGCTTGCCGTCGTGGAACACCGCCTTGGGTGAGAGCTTGAGCAGTAAGGACTTGCCGTCGTCCTGGAAGCTCCAGCTTTCCGCGAGATAGGGCTGCGGTTGCCACTTGTCGTCGAAGCGAAGCGGACTGGCGAAAATCTGTGCGCCGGGCATCATCGTCGCCACGCCGGACTGCACGGCGGGGTTGAGGTGGCGCGGGCTTTGGCTGCCGCCCACGATCAGCGTTTCGGCCCGCGTCTGCGCGAGCGCAATGCAGGGAAGGGCGGCCAGCGCGAGTGCTGCGATGCGCAGTCCTTTGCCGAGGGATCCGACTTCGAGCGCCATGGTGCGTCCTTGTTCTGTGCAGGCCGCCAGCTTAGGCACTCGGCGGATCGGGGCGTTTTCCATGCGGGACATCAATTTGAGTTTTCGGGACATCAAGGAAGATCCATCACCAGGCGCTGCGCGGGACGGGCATGCAGGCGCTCTTCGCGGGGCGGGTGCCCGAACCCAGCCCTGTAGCTGCGCGAGAAATGTGCCTGCGACGCGAACCCGCAGGCCACGGAAACATCCAGGATCGTCATTTCCGTGCGCCGCAACAGGAGCCTTGCGCGCTCCAACCTCAGGCGGAAAAAGCAGCGCGCGGGACTTTCGCCGAGCGCCACGCGGAAAAGTCGCGACAACTGCCGGGTGGACAGGCCGATTCCCTTTGCCACGTCGGTCGGGGTGAAGGGTCGGTCCAGGCGCGACTCGGCATAGCGGATGGCCTGCGATACCTTCGGGTCGGTCGCGGGCGCTTTGCCCGAAAGGGCCATGCGCTGGAGCTCGGAAGCATTGCGGATATGGTCGTGCAGGCAATGCTCGGCGACCCGGTCGGCGATTGCCTGTCCATGATCCGCGGCGATCGCATGCAGCATCATGTCGATGACCGCCACTCCACCGGCCGAGGTCAGCCGGTCGCGATCGACTTCGAAGAGCGACTCGGTGACTTCGATGCCGGGGTAGCGCTCGCGAAAAGCCTCGATCACTTCCCAATGGACCGTCACCCGCCGGTTGTCCAGCAGCCCGGCCTTGGCGAGCACGAAGGCGCCGGCGTCGATGCCCCCAAGCGTGACGCCTTTGCGGTCCAAACCTCGCAGCCAGGTCGACGTGCGGCGTGAGGCGGCCTTTTCCGGATCGTGGTCGGCGCACACGAACAGTGTTCCCAGGGCCTCCGCATTCTCGATCGAGCGATCCGGCTGGATCTGCAGGCCATTGCCATCGGCCACCGCCTTGCCGTCGGCGGAGATCAGCTTCCAGGAATACTTGCGGGTCACGTACCGGTTGGCGATCCGCAGCGGTTCGATGGCCGAAGACAGCGCGATCACGGTGAACCGCGGCACGAGGAGGAAACCGATCGGGTTTCGCAGCAGGTGGTCGGCGTTCGCTTCTGTTCCCATGAGGGGGGTCACTTTGGCCCGGACGGACAAATACTAGGCTCTCCGGGTCATGCGGTCGAGATTCAGGCAGACTAGTTTTGCAGCACGCCATCAAGCTGGGGAAAACGAATGCAGCACACAGCAAGCGCCGGCCCGCTCCCGCCACTTACGATCTTCCCGGCCCGGAAAGTGATCACGATGGATCCATCGCTTGCCGAAGCCTCCGCGGTCGCGGTAAGCGGCGACCGGATCGTCGCGGTCGGCGACCTGGCTTCGATGGCGCCCTGGCGCGAAGGCCGGGACGTGCGCGTGGATGAGCGGCTGGCCGGCAAAGTGCTCGTGCCGGGCTTGATCGACAACCACGTACACCCGTGGCTTGGCGCGTTGCTGCTGCCCACGGCGATCATCGCGCCGGAGGACTGGCGGATGGCCGACGGGACCGTGGCGGTTGCGGCCAACGATCGCGAATCATGGTGGACGCGCCTGCGGCACGCCGTCGCAACGCATCACGGGACCGGCGAGTTGCTCGCTTCATGGGGCTTTCATCACGCCTATCACGGCCGGCGCCCGAAGCGCGCCGAGCTCGATGAACTCTGCCCGGACCGCCCGCTGATCGTCTGGCACCGGTCGTTCCACGAAATCTTCGCCAACACGAAGGCGCTTGAATTCGCGGGGCTTACACGGGAGGCCGCGGCCCATCCGCAGATCAACTGGGACGAGGGGCATTTCTTTGAAATCGGCACCAAGACGCTGCTCGCGAAGCTCATGCCGCATTTCCTCAGCAAGGAATGGTTCTACAGCGGGCTCGAGCGCATGGCTCGGTTGATGCATCGCGGCGGGATCACCACTGCAGGTGACATGGCCTTCGGATCGCTGGATATCGACTATGAGATTGCCGCGTGGGACGCAGTCGTCGAGAAGAACGGCCTCCCGGTGCGCGTCTTCAATATCCCGCATGCCGGTGCGCTCGGGTTCAGGTTGGCGGGAAAGAAGCCCAGCCCGGTCGAGGATCCGGGATTCGCAAAGGTGCTCGAATTCGTCGAGAAGCTTCCTTTTCGCGACAGCCGGCGCATGAAGACGTTGAAGGCGATCAAGCTCTATGCCGATGGCGCGATGTTTTCCCAGCTCATGCGCCTCAACGCCCCCGGCTACATCGACGGCCACCAGGGAGAGTGGATGATGGCGCCCGAAGTGCTGGCCGCGGGCGTTCGCGAATTCTGGGACGCCGGGTACCAGATCCACGTCCATGTGAATGGCGACGGCGGCGTGGATTCGGTTCTGGATGCCCTCGCGGCGGCGCTTGAACGCAAGCCGCGTTTTGACCATCGTTTTGCGCTTCACCACATGGGCTTTTCGACGACTGCGCAAACTCGCCGCATGGCCGCCCTTGGCACCGTGGCTTCGGTCAACCCGTATTTCGTGCACGCGTTGTCGGACAGTTATTCGCTTTTGGGGATGGGCCCCGAGCGCGCGGGCCAGATCGTGCGCGCGGGCTCGATGGTGCGCGCGGGCATTCCCGTTTCGCTGCACTCCGACTTCATGATGGCGCCAACCGAGCCGCTGTTCCTCGCCTGGTGCGCGGCCAATAGGCTGACGCGCTCGGGCAAAATCGCTTCGCCTTCCGAGTGCCTGACCATCGAGCAGGCGCTGCGCGGCATCACCATCGATGCGGCCCATGCGCTCGGCATGGACCACGAGATCGGCAGCATCGTGGCGGGCAAGAAAGCCGACTTCACCGTGCTCGAGGACGATCCCTTCCGGGCCGGCGCAAAAGGCCTCAAGGACATCGCAGTCTGGGGGACGGTGTTCGAGGGCGACGTGTTCCCCGTGGCTTCGCCGAACGCGAGTTTGCATCGCGCTCCCGCGCAACGGGCCGCGTCACGCCAGCGCTATCGAGGGGTAGGTCGCGGATGCTGCGGGGTCGGGGAGGACCATTGCGACACGGTTCACAGGCTCGCCTCTTGGGCGGGTGAAACCCTGCAGCCTGGCGCGTGGACGACCTAGCTCGCGGCGCGCGCTGCGTTGCGCATGCAAACCAGCGAGCGCATTGCAATTCCCGAGGCAACGTTGCACCCCGGCGACAAGATGAAGTTGCGCGGGCCGCCGGCCTGCGCCAATGCATCGGCGACCTCGGCGCGAATTTCGGGCAGCGAGCGTTCCTGCAGCTTCGATTCGTCTATGCCTCCCATCAGGCACTTGCCGGTGAGCCCGCGGACTGTGGCGATCGATGGATTGCCGGGCAGCCGGTCCGACCAGCTGAACACTTCGCAGGGGTAGTCGAGGATCCGGCCGAGGTCCAACGGATTGCCGTGGGCGTGCACGATGCGCACCATTCCGGCCATGGCGTCGAGCAGGCGTCGATCGTAAGGTTCATGGAATGTGCGGAACTCGGCCTCGCCGATCCCGCGCGACGAGGGCGCGATGATGCAGGCGTTGGTCGCGTAAAGCACGCCATCGACAGGCACCTTGCGGATCTCCGCGATGTAATCGGCGAAAGTGTCGGTCAGCGCCGTGAGCATCGAAGCAGCCTCGTCCGGATGGCTGCGGATGAACGAGGCGCGCGAGAAGCCGACCGCGAACAGCAGCGAGAAGAACGGCTCGAAGAGCGTATCGATCAGCGGAACATCCGGCCCAAGCTGCGCGCGCATGATGCGCAGGCATTTCAACTGTTCGGCAAAAATCCTGTCCGACAGGGGTTGCTTGGCGAAACGCAACATGTCTTGCGGGGTATTGACCGTTTCGATTCCGGCCGGGGGCGCCAGGCGATAGTCGTTCATCACCTTGCACAAGTCCCAGTCGCCTGCTCGCTGGAATTCGAGCTGGCGGCGAGCGTTCTCTTTTCCGTCGAGCGCATCGGTGACGAAGTTGCACCACGCCACGGTCGGCGGGTAGTCGACCGGTTCGCCGCGCACGGCAGCGAGGAATCTCTCTTTCTTGTTCATCTGCGCAAGATCATACAGCGGCCCTTTCGCGCCCTACGCGAACTGCCCGGCCACCCAACCTGAGGACCAGGCCCACTGGAAGTTATAGCCGCCGAGCCACCCGGTGACGTCAACGACCTCGCCGATGAAATACAGGCCGGGCACGGCGGTCGCTTCCATGGTCTTGGATGACAGTGCGGCCGTGTCGATACCGCCAAGCGTGACTTCGGCTTTCGCGTAACCAAGCGTACCGGAAGGCACGAGCGACCAATTCTTGAGGGCACTCGCGGCGGCAGCGACATCGCGCGTCGGCATTTCGTTCAGCGGCATCTCCCATCCATGCAGCGAACACCATTCGAGCGCAAACCGGCGCGGGAGCTTTTCTCCGAGCAGGTTAGCGAGCGTGTTTTTCGAATGACGGTTCGCCGCAAGCCAGGCAGCCGCATCGGTGTCGGGCAGGAGGTCGATCCGGACGGGCTGGCGGCCATTGTCCTGCGCCTGCCAGTAGCTCGAGACTTGCAGGATGGCCGGCCCGGAAAGGCCGCGATGAGTGATGAGGATGTTTTCACGGAACGAAGGTTGCGGGTCCGCGCATCTCGCGATGGCGTCGATCGAAAGCCCGGACAGCGCTTTTAGCGGCGCGAGCGTTTCGGGCGCGAGCGCGAGCGGCACCAGCGCGGGCTTTGGCTTGACGATGGGAACTCCGAACTGCTCGGCGATCTTGTAACCGAAAGGCGAGGCGCCGATCTGGGGGAGTGCGAGGCCACCGGTCGCGACGACCAGAGAGCCCGCCTCGAACTTGCCTTGATCAGTCGCGACCGAAAAGCGCCACTGTCCTGACGCGGCGCGATCGACGGAATCGACCGCGCACGGATGCGCCCATTGCACCCCGCCTTCGTCGCACGCTGCCTTGAGCATCGACGTGATCTGCGTTGCGGACTCATCGCAAAAGAGCTGTCCGAGCGTCTTCTCGTGATAACGGATGCCGTGCCGCTCGACCATCGCGATAAAATCCCGTTCGGAAAAGCGCGCGAGCGCCGAGCGGCAGAAATGCGGATTGTTCGAAATGAAATTGGCCGGGCCGACGCTGCGGTTGGTGAAATTGCACCGCCCCCCGCCGGAGATGCGGATCCGTTCGCCGAGTTTGGCGGCGTGTTCGATGAGCAATACATGGCTGCCGCGGGCCGCGGCCTGGGCGGCGCACATCATGCCGGCCGCGCCGGCGCCGATCACGATGACGTCGAAGCGCAAGCGGTCATTCTACTGGAGCGGCGATGGCCCGATCATGGGACATCTTTTGCAGGGTGGTCGACAACTACGGGGACGCCGCAGTTTGCTGGCGGCTGGCCCGGCAACTCTCGCTCGAGCACCGCGGCACGGTGCGTTTGTGGATCGACGAGCTGCAGGCTTTGCAGTCTCTGTGCCCTGACGTCGGCGTCGCGCTCGATTGCCAGACGGTCGAGACGGTGGAAATCAGGCGATGGGTCCCCGGCGCGAATTTCGGCGCTGCTGCCGACATTGCGGTCGAAGCTTTCGGATGCGGATTGCCGCAATCCTATGTCGATGCGATGGTGGCCCGTGACCGGCGTCCGGTCTGGATCGTCCTCGAATACTTGAGCGCCGAGCCCTGGGTGGTATCACATCATCGGCTGCCGTCGCCTCATCCCCGCCTGCCGCTTGACCGTTGGTTTTTTTTTCCCGGTTTCGTTCCCGGGACCGGCGGCGTGCTGCGCGAGGCAACGCTGGAACCCAGGCGCCTGGCGTTCGTGAAAGACCCGGATGCAGGAAAAAGGTTCTGGCACAAGCTCGGCTTCTCGGCTCCCAAGGCAGGCGCGCTGGCCGTGTCCTTTTTCGGCTATGAGAATCCGGCTGTGCGGGATCTGCTGCAAGCATGGGCGGAAGGGGGGCGCGAAATCGTCGTTGCAGTTCCCCGCGGTCGATTACGCGGCGATGTTTGCGAGTTCTTCGGCGCCGACGACCCCGCCGATGGAACCGTCCTGTCGAAAGGCCGGCTGGAGGCACGATTCATCCCTTTCCTTCCGCAGGCGGTCTACGACGAATTTCTCTGGGCCTGCGACTGGAATTTCGTGCGGGGCGAGGACTCCGTTGTGCGCGGACAGTGGGCTGCGCGCCCATTTACCTGGCAAATCTATCCGCAGGCCGAACGGGCGCATGACGCCAAGCTGGCGTCTTTCCTCGATTGCTATTGCGCCGGGATGGACCCGGGCCTGGAAGCCCCATTGCGCCGCTTCTGGTCTGGCTGGAACGGCGCAAGCAAGGGCACCGGGACAATAGGGGAGGACTGGGAGGCGCTAGCGGCCCGGATCGCCGAATTGCAGGCACATGCCGAAATGTGGGCCAGGAAGCTGGCGCTTCCGGGGGAATTGGCCGCAAATCTGGCCCACTACTGCGAGGAACGACTAAAATAGCAGGTTTGCTCATGTGGAAATCGGGACGCAAATGAAGATCGCACAGGAAATCCGTTCGGGAAACGTCATCATGGTCGGCAAGGATCCCCTGGTGGTCCAGAAGGCCGAGTTCAGCAAGTCCGGCCGCAACGCATCCGTGGTCAAGATGAAGCTTAGGAACCTGCTCTCCGGGGCGGCGACCGAAACGGTGTATCGCGCCGACGAAAAGTTCGAAGTCGTCACGCTTGACAGGAAGGAAGTGACCTATTCGTACTTCGCAGAGCCTTCGTACGTGTTCATGGACGAGGAGTTCAACCAGTACGAAGTCGACGCCGAGAACATGGGCGAGGCGCTCAACTACCTCGAAGACGGCATGCCGGCCGAGGTGACCCTCTACCAGGGCCGGCCGATCTCGGTGGACATACCGCAGAGCGTCGCGCGCGAAATCATCGCCACCGAACCCGCGGTTCGCGGTGACACTTCAGGCAAGGTGCTGAAGCCCGCAAAGCTCAAGACGGGGTTCGAGGTGAGGGTGCCGCTGTTCTGCGGTACCGGGGACATGATCGAGATCGACACCCGCACCGGCGAATATCGGAGCCGCGTAAAGGCGTGACCCTGCGCGGCGACTGCGGCCCGGCGATGGCTGACCATCCATGAAGACGACGTGCTTCGCCGTCCGGTTTTTCGCGTTCCTGCTTGTTGCGGCGTTCATGGCCACGCCATCGGTCGGACAGGCCGTCGATGAGGCTACCTGGACACGCTACCTTGACGCCGGCACGAATGCTTACCGAAAGCGCGACCCGGACGAAGCGACCAGGCAGTTCGAGCTAGCGCTCAACGAGGCCGAAGGCTTCGGTGAGGAGGATCCGCGCCTTGCGACAACGCTGGCTTGGCTGGCCGAGCTCTACCGGGTCCAGCGACGCTTCGAGGAGTCCGAAAAGCTGATCCTCCGCACCATCGCGATCGATGAGAAGTACCGTGGCATCGAGCATCCGGACCTTGCGATGAGCCTCGAGAGCCTCGCGCTCCTGTACCACACGCAGAACCGCCAGCGCGAAATGGAGCCGGTCCTCAAGCGTGTGATCGCGATCTATGAGAAAGCGCTCGGACCCCAGCATGTTCGTGTGGCCGCCGCCTTAAACAACCTCGCTGCACTGTTTCGCGCCACCGGGCGCCTCGAAGAAGCCGAGCCCCTGGTGAGCCGTGCGCTTGCGATCCGCGAGAAGGCGCTCGGCATGGACCATCCGGACACAGTCCAAAGCCGGAATTACCTTGCATTGCTGCAACGTGACCTCGCACGCTCCCGGCCCTCACGCCAGCGGCAGGTCGACCTTGTTCGCCAGTCCGCACCGCCCCCGCAGCCGGCCCCCGTTCAGCAAGCGCCTGCGCCAACTGCGCCCGCGCCAGTGACCGCGGCACCCTCAGCCCCCGCGCCTGCTGCTTTGCCCGTCGCGCCGTCCCCCCAACCCGTGGCGCAGCCCAAGCCCGTCCCCCAAGCCCCGCCGCCTGCCCAAGTTGCGTTGCCTCCCCAGGCACCCTCAGTCGCCGCCCCGGCTTTGGTAGCGACCAAACCCGTCCCCCAGCCGCCTCTTACGCCGATGATTGCCGCCCCGGCCCCGGCGCCCAAGCCCGTCGCACAGGCCCCGGTTGCGGCGTTGCAAGCGCCTCCGGTGAAGCCGGCTGCGGCGGCCGTCCCCACGCAGGCCTCCCCTTCGCAACCAGCACCCGCGAAGCCTGCAGTCCTGCCCCCGCAAGCCGCTCTGGATCCCCGCGCCACGGCGCCGGTAGTCCCGCCAACGCCGGCTCCCGCGCTGCCACGCAAGCTGCATCGATCAAGCCTTGCGATGCAATTGGGCTTCCTTGGCGTTGCGCCTACAGTGGATTCTCCGGCAGTCGTGTCCCAGGCGTTCGACCTCATGCAGCTCGCGCGCAATCGCCATGAGACGGGCGCGGTGTCGCGGATCGCTGCACGTTTCGGGCGAAACGACCCTTCGCTTGCGCGTGTGGCGAGCGCTCGCGAGGACCTCCTTGACCGCTGGCATGGCGTGGACAAGACGTTGATCGACGTTTCGACGGGTTCGGGCGCGCGGCGGGGCTCGCCCGAAGAGGCGCGCCTGCGCCAGGAACTCGCCGGGGTCGACAGGCAGATCTCGCAACAGGATGCGCTGATCGAGCAGCGCATCCCGGGGTATCGCGAACATCTCACGCCCGACTCGCTGCCGCTTGCCACGGCGCAGTCGTTGCTCGCCGCAGACGAGGCGCTTCTCAGTTACCTGGTCGACGACAACGCCAGCTATCTCGTCGTAGTACGTCACGACCGATTCGCGCTATACAACCTCGGAATCGGGCGCGACGAGCTTGCGTCCATCGTGAAGCGGCTGCGCGAGCAGTTGGATTTTCCGAGCGGAGATGAGGTCACGCGCGCGGTCCTGCGGAACTATCCTGTGGTACAGGCGAACCAGTTGTACCGGCGCATTCTGGGCGTTGCAGAGCCCGCGCTAGTGGGCGCTTCGCACTTGATGATCGTGCCGGATGACGCGCTCAACGGATTGCCGTTTGCGGCGTTGGTGTCGGAGCCCTATCTCGTGCCGATCAAGGAGCCGGAAGAACACGCGAAAGTCGCCTGGCTGGGAAGGCGCTTTGCCTTCAGCGTGCTTCCGGCCGAAGCCACGCTGCGCACATTGCGGCGCATTGCGCGCAAGCCCGCCGCGAGCAAGCCGTTTGCGGGCTTTGGCGACCCGGTTCTGGGCGGGGAAGAGCGGGGCGTGCGTTCGGGCAGCTCGGCCGGCGGTTACTCGCGGGATGCCTTGGCCAACGTGAACCAGATCTGGAGTTTTGCGCCCTTGCCGGAGACCCGCTACGCACTCTACGCAATGGCCGATATCCTGCAGGCGGACCAGGCGGAGGTGCGCTTGCAGGAACAGGCAAGCGAAGCCGGCGTGAAGCGACTGGACCTCTCGGACTATCGCGTCATCGCTTTTGCAACGCACGGGTTCATGGCCGACGACTTCAAGGGGCTGGCCGAGTCCGCGCTGGTGTTTACCCCGCCGCGCAGGGGCACCGAAGAAGATGACGGCCTGCTGACCGCGAGCGAAGTCGCGCAACTCAAGCTCAATGCCGATCTCGTTATCCTCACTGCGACGAGCACCGCTGCCGCGGACGGCACGCCGGATGTCGAGGGTGTATCGGGTCTCGCGCGCGCGTTTTTCCAGGCCGGCGACCGTGCAGTGCTGGCCACGCACTGGGCCGTGCCCTCCGATGCAACCCTCAAGCTCGTTACGCGCACCCTTCGCGAGCGCAATCGCGGCGTGGGCAATGCCGAGGCCTTGCGCAGGGCAATGCTGCCGCTGATGAACGGTGAAGACCGCCTCGCTTACACGCACCCCAGCTACTGGGCGCCGTTCATGGTCGTCGGGGAGGGCCGCGTTCCAGGGACAGGGCCTGCGATTGCATCACCCGCCCTGCAACAGGCGCCAGCCCCAGCCCAAGGGGCATCGAGTCCGGAATCCGGCGGTGGCTTCGGGAACCTGTTCAAGGGCCTTTTCGGCCGCTAGAGCAATCCCAGCTCTTCGAAGCGCAGGTAGATCTCCCGGCACGCCCAGGCATCGGTGGCTGCATAGTTGATCTGGGCCGGATTCAGGCGCTGAGCAGCCCAGTTCGACGTGCGATTTCCCTTCGGGATCCTGAAGCCGAGGAATAGGGCGGCGAGATTGCGCAATCCGGTTTGTTTCAGGCCGTGGAGATTTGCGATCGTTCCCGGATCGAAGACCCCTTGGGGAGCGAAAGGAAACAGCAGCCGCAATTGCCGCAGGTCGTCGCCGATGGCCACGCCGGACTTGATGATGCTCGCGGACTCGAGATAGGCGGCCAAGCTGGCGGAAAAGTCCATTCGTTCCAGCCTGAACAGGTACACGTTGCGGGCCGTGGCCACCTGCACCAGCGAAGGCAGGTAGCTCTGGCCCTTGTGGAAAGCGGGGCGCGTCTCGGTGTCGAAACCGGTCAGGCGCTCGGCAAGAATGTCTTCCATCGCGCGGTCCCGCTCGGCCGCGGTGGTCACGAGCATCACCTCGCCTTCGTACCTGCGGATCGGCAGGTCGGCGACTTCCTCCTTGGAGATCGGGCGCAGGAAATTCTTGTCCAGCGCGGGGCGGCGCAAAGCTTCCAAATGCACTCCTGAGTGGTTGGCAGGCCTGGATGGTACGCCGGGGTGGAGCAAATTCAAACGTCAGCTTGCGGCCTGGTGGCGGCCGATGCAGACTCGTGCTGCCGTGGCGGCCCAGCTTTCGCCTCGGCCAAGTTGAAGCGAGGAGGCCACATCATGTCAGGAACCACAGTTCAACCCGTCGGATACGCTTGTGGCGCCCGGGTCATGGGAATCGACCTGTCGAAGCCGGTTTCAGATGACGTTGCCGGCAAGATCAGGGATGCGTGGCACAAGCACTTGGTCCTCGTCTTCCCCGGCCAGAGAATCGACCCTTTCCAGCTTGTCGCATTCAGCCGGCATTTCGGCGAGCTTGAAGACTACGCGTCCCAGCCCTTCAACCGGCATCCGGACGTCAACGAAGTCATGGTGATCACCAACAAGAAGTCGAACGGCAAGCCGTCGCCGACCTACAACGCAGGCCAGAACTGGCATACGGACCTGTCCTATACGATCAGGCCGGCCAAGGGAACGACACTGCACTGCATCGAGAAGCCATCGGTCGGCGGGGACACGATGTTCGCCAACATGTACCTGGCCTACGAAACCTTGTCGCCGAAAATGCAGGCTTTCCTCGACGGCCTCGAAGGCATCCATGATGCGAGCCTGATCCAAGGGCTCGAGAAGCGCGGCCCCGAGGTCGCCGCCGAGTACAAGCGCCTGAACCCGCCGGTGATCCATCCCGCCGTGCGCATTCATCCCGACACCGGGAGGAAAGCCCTGTACGTCAACGAGCGGGTTCGCCAGTTCGTCGGGTTGAGCGAAGCCGAAAGCAAGCCATTGATCAAGTTCCTCTGCGAGCACTCGGTCGCTTCGCGCTTCGTGTACCGGCATTACTGGAGCGTGGGAGACGTAGTGATGTGGGACAACCGGTGCCTCACGCACCTCGCTGTCGGGGACTACGATCCGCGCGAATCGCGCTACATGATCCGCACCTCGGGGAAAGGCGACTACCTTGGTCGCCTTGTGGCGGCAGAGAATGCATCGCCTTCGGCGCAGCCGACAACCTCGGCAAAGATTGCTGAAGGTGTAGCGGCGCTGGAGGACTGAAAGCGCCCGCAAAAAACAACGCCCCGGGCGCGGGGCGTTTCGATGCAACATCAGCGGTGGTGGTGAAACACGGAACCGAACCGGCGTCCGCTTTGCGAAGCGGATAGTAATAGAACCCGCAAATGTCCGTGTTTTCGGGCTTTTGTCCTTTTTCCCTCGCGAGCGTTATCAAATGAAGGGCAACGCGGATTGAGTTGGCGAGCGAGGAAGGAGCCGCCGATTCGAACCCGAATTCGATTCCGCATTCACTAGTGTCCCAATGTTACTCGAACAAATTCAGCTGATTAGCCGGAAGGACCTGAATGTCATCGGTGACAATTTTGTTAAGTAGTTGATCCAAAGGGATTCGCTCGAACATGGCCAGACTAAGGATCTGTAGCATTTCATAGAGGCTCGCCGAGAGTTTGAGCCGCTTTTTTACAATGGCGACGAGTACGTAGACCGAGACCGCGATCCA
>CANKMT010000063.1 GCA_947482825.1 Betaproteobacteria bacterium
GCGAGGCACTGACGAAAACGCTATCCCGCGATGTAACTCGCTCGTGCGGCATCGACGCCGGCGCCGCGCGGCAGCTTGAAGCCTTCCGCGGCCAGCACGGTCTCGAGCGCGCCCAGCGTCACCAGCACCGTGTCTTTCCTCGCGTTGTAACCCATTGCGCCGATGCGCCAGATACGGCCGTTCAGCGGGCCGAACGAGGTGCCGATTTCGATGTTGAAGTCATCGAGCAACGCCGTTCGCACGCGCTCGCCGTTCACGCCTTCGGGGATCCAGACGCCGGTGACGTTTGCCATCTTGTGCGCGAGGTCGCCGAAGATGCGCAGGCCCATCGCCTGCAGCCCGGCGACCATCGCGCGCGAAGCGGCGTCATGGCGCGCGAACGCCGCCGCCAGCCCCTCCTGCATCAGGATGCGCCCACACTCGCGGGCGGCGTAGAGCATCGTCGTCGCCTCGGTGTGGTGGTTGAGCGCCTTGTCCGACCAGTAGTCCATCACCATCGCCAGGTCGAAGTAGTTCGAGCCGATGCGCGGACGATCGCCATCGACGGCCCCAGGCGCACGCAGGCCCTGTTCGGTATGGCGGCGGCGCTCGATGATCGCGGCGGCACGCTCGTTGAGCGTAAGCGGCGCGCTGCCCGACGGGCCGGCGAGGCACTTCTGCAGGCCCGCGGTGCAGACGTCGATGTTCCAGGCGTCCACGGGCAAGTCCATGCCGCCGAGGGTCGCGGTAGCGTCCACGTAGAGGATCGCGCCGTGCTCGAGGCAAAGGCGCCCGAGCGCCTCGAGCGGCTGTGCCATCGTGGTCGACGTGTCGCCGTGGCTCACCGCCACGACCTTCGGCCGGAACGCTTTCAGTTCGCGCTCCAGTTGATCGGGCTGGAACACGGTGCCCCACTCGATCTCGACGCCTTTCACCTTGGCGCCGGCGCGCTGGGCGATCTCGACCAACAGGTGGCCGAAGCGGCCGAAGATCGGCACCAGAACGCGGTCGCCCGGCTCGACCAGCGACACGATCGCCGCCTCGATGCCTGAGCGAGCCGTGCCGTTCACCAGCATCGTCCAGCGGTTCCGGGTCTGGAACACGCCGCGGTAGATCTCGGAGACCTCCGCCATGTACTCGCGGAACTGGGGGTCGAACTGGCCGAGCAGCGCCGCGCTCATGGCGCGCAGCACGCGCGGGTCGGCATTGATCGGACCCGGCCCCATGAGGAGCCGGGGCAAGGGGTTCAGGTCAGCAAAGGAGGCCGGCGCCGGTACTTCCAGCGGCTCTCGGAGTTGCTGCGCTTGCAGTGCCTTCGTTGAGGGCAATTCAGACTCCTTTCCTGGCAATACTGAAGTGTGCGCGAAGACGGGTCAACTTCAAGTCCATGATCGACCGGCTCACGCCCCGGCGGACTCCCTCCGCAACACCCGCGCCGCCTCCACCATCGCCCTCAACTTCCCGTCCGCCACGGACCGAGGCAGGTACTTCATGCCGCAGTCCGGCGCAAGGATGACCCTTTCTTTGGGAATGTACTGCAACGCCCGCTTGATGCGAGCAACCACGGTATCGGCGCTCTCGACAGTGTGGTCGTTCAGGTCCAGGCACCCGACCATGATCTGCTTGCCGGGCAGGGTCTTCAAAATAGCACAATCCAAATTGGACTGCGCGGTCTCGATCGAAACCTGCTGCACGCCGCACGCGGCCAGCTCGGGCAGGAAATCGTAGCCGCTCGGCCGCTCCTGCACGACGGCGGCATACCCGAAGCAGATGTGCACGGCGGTCGTTCCCACGACGCCCTCGAGGGCACGATTCAAAGCCTTCACGCCGTACTCGCGCGCCTTGTCGGGCCGCGCCTGCATGTATGGCTCGTCGATCTGCACGACGTCCGCGCCGTGCGCAAACAGGTCCTTGATCTCCGCATTCAGCGCCACGGCGTAGTCCATGGCCGCGGCCTCCTCGGAGGGGTAATGCACGTTCTGCGCCTGCTGCAGCATCGTGAAGGGTCCCGGCACCGTGATCTTCACTTGCCTCGTGGTGTGGGCCTTGAGGAACAGCAGGTCCTCCACCTCCACCGCGCGCGTGCGGCGAATCGGCCCGACGATGCGCGGCAGGTAGTTGGGGCGACCGGAGCGACCGACGATCGACACCGGGTTGTCCTGGTCGATGCCTTCCAAGGCCGTCGCGAAACGGTTCGAGTAACTCTCGCGGCGGATTTCGCCGTCGGTCACGACGTCGATGCCGATCTCTTCCTGCGCGCGGATGGCGACGAGCGTGGCGTCGTCCTGCGCCTCCTGCAGGTACTGCGCGGGCACCCGCCACAGTTCGGTGGCCCGCACGCGCGGCGGAACGCGCTCGAGAAGTTGCGCCTTGTCGATCAGCCAGTCCGGTTGCGGGTAGCTGCCCACGAGGGTGGTTGGAAACAACAGGCTCATGCAGGGGCTCCTGGGAAGAGTGAAATGGCGTGGCCGGCACGAAGGCCGGGCGATCATAATGGAAGCAGGAGGAAGACAGGATGAGACTAATGAAACACCTTGCGGCGGCGTTGCTGCTCGCCGCATCGCACGCCGCCGCGCAGTTCCCCGCCAAGGCGGTCACGATCGTGGTGCCCTTTCCACCGGGCGCGACCACCGACACCATCGCGCGCGTGATCGCGCAGCAGGCCGCGACGACGCTCGGAAGACCGGTCGTGATCGACAACAAGCCCGGCGCCGAAGGCATGCTCGCCGCGCAGGACGTGGCGAAGGCCGCGCCCGACGGGTACCGCATCATGCTCGGCACCTCGGGCAACCTCTCGGTGGTGCCCGCGTCGCGCAAGAACCCGCCGTACGACGTCGCTACCGATTTCACGCCGATCGCGGACGTCGGGCGTTACCAGTTCTTCCTGTATGCGAACCCCGAGTTGCCGGCGAAGACCTTCAGGGAATTCATCGACTACGCAAAGGCCAACCCGGGCAAGCTCAGCTACGGCACGGGCAACAACACCGGGGTCATCAACATGGCGGGGTTCCGCACGGCGCATGGCCTCGACATGGTTCACGTGCCGTACAAGGGAGAGCCGCCGGCGATCGTGGACCTGCTGGCCGGCCGGGTGCAGGTGATGGTTGCAACGGGCATCGGCATCCCGTATGCGCGCGAAGGCAGGTTGAAGATGCTGGTGGCCCTGTTGCCCGCGCGCAGCCCGCTCGCGCCGGACGTGCCGACGCTGGCCGAGACCGGGCAGAAGGATCTCGAGGTGATCCTGTTCGCCGGTCTCGTGGGGCCGGCCGGCGTCCCCGCGGGCGTGGTCGAGCGGCTGAACCGAGAATTCAACGCGGCGATGAACAATGCCGACGTGATCGCGCAGATCGAGAAACTCGGATTCACGCTGACGCCGGCGCGAGTGGATACGTTTGGCGCGATGTTGAAGGACCAGTTGGCGGTCTACCGCAAGGCGGTGCGCGATGCGGGGTTGCCGATCGAGTAAGCGGCGCGCCGGCCGGAGTTCTCTCGCGGATCTTGGTGTTGACACATTGGCTATGTTTGTTGTCAAATCGTCAACATGCTGCACGCCTACGAACCTGTTCGCGCCCTGTGCGGAAGCGAGGCCCGGTTCCGCCTCGTCAAAGCTCTTTACGAGGCTCGGGGGGAGGCTTTTCACCTGCGGGGCCTCGCCGCGGCGGCACGGGTGGATCCGAGCCAGGCCCACAGGCTGATCCGTGAGTTCGTGGCCGCAGGGCTGTGCGATGAGATCCTGGAAACGCCTTTCAAGAAATACAAGGCCGCATCGGGGCATCCGTTGATGGATGCATTGGCCGAGACCTTCCGGACTGCTGCAGCCCAGGAGGACGAAGAGGAAGAGGTCGACCTTCGCAAGACGCCGGTGCTGCGCTCCTTGTTGTGGACCGGCCGCGAGCGTACGCACATTCCCGCGCGCGAAGCCTTCAGGCACTACGAGAACAATTGGCGGCAGATCCGCAACGAGCCGATGGGCGCCGGCGAAAAGCGGCTGCTCGACCGGCTGGCGAAGGACTACGGGCGCGGCCTGATCAATGGCTGAGTTTCACCGGCTATTGCATCGACGGATTGCAGGAATCCTCGCGCGCATGGACGCCGGTTTCCTCGAGCAGGCCGAATGCTTTTTCGGCGGCGGCACCCAGCTTGCGATGTCGCACGGGGAGTATCGCGAGTCCCGCGATATCGATTTCCTCGTTTCGTCGTCCAAGGGTTTGCGCGCCCTGAGGGAAACCGTCAGCGAGCGATCGCTGGGAAAACTCTTCAAGGGGCGGATCTTCCTCGAGCGCGAGGTGCGCGCCGAGCGTGATGCGATTCGGACCTTCATCAAGGAAGACGCATCGGCGGCGCCGATCAAGTTCGAGATCGTGGTCGAGGCGCGGATCGACCTGAAGGGCTCGCTGGATCGCGCGCTGGGCGTGCCGATCCTGGATTTGCGATACGGCATCGCCGAGAAGCTCATGGCCAATGCCGACCGGGGCCGCGCAAAGGAGCATCGGGCGCGCGACCTGGTCGACCTTGCGTTCATCAGTCTCCAGGCCGACGACAAGGAATTCCATGCCGGCCGCAAGATTGCCGAAGTTCCCTACGGCCGGGTGATCCTGAGGGAACTCGACGAAGTGCTGAAGATGCTGTGCCTCGATCCGAAGTACCGATCGCAGTGCGTATCGGATCTCATGATCGAGAACCCGAAGGCGCTCATGAAGGGCCTGGATAGGCTCCAGGCCCTCAAGCGAGCACGCCGACAGTAGGAACAGGGGAACCTTGCGGGCTCCCCCGTACCCCCTCGCGCCGGATCAGGTCCCCCGCCCCCACAACCCGCACATCCGCCGCGCCATGAAAGGCAGCCCCGCAGCATAGCCGGGCCAGTTCTCGTACTTCGGCATTTTGAATTCCTTCTCGGCCTGGTCCCAGCACTTGCCGGCCTGCGCCATCACCTTCATCTCGGCCGAGGCGTCCTTCAGCAGCTGGAGCTGGTCGCGCACGTCCTGCTTGGTGCCGAGGCGATCCCCCGGGCCGGGGTGACCCGGGATCAGCGTGGCCCAGTCCATGTCGATCACTTTCTGCATGAATTGCTCGGTCTCCAGCGGGTGGAAGTCGATTAGCCCGCGGCCGGGGAACGTGCCGACGGGAATCGTATCGACGATGAAGAGGATGCCGTACTGGGGCAGGCGCATGACCAGCGTCGAGTCGGAGTGGTTGAGGCCGTGGTAGGAGAGCTCGAGGATCGTGCCGCCTAACCGGATCACATGGCCATCGTCGCCAACGACCTGGTCGGGTAGAACGGTGTGCGGGTCTTGCAGCAGACGGAGCCTCTCGCCTGCCCGCTTGTGCGCGATCACCGTCGCGCCGGCATCCTTGAACGCCTTGCCGCCCGCGATGTGGTCGTAGTGGTGGTGGCTTTAGACGAGGTACTTGATCGGCTGGCTGGTGACCTTGCGGATTTCATCGAGGTACTGCTGCCCGCCCGTGGGCCGCCCGTAGGCGACCGGGTCGGTGGCGATCACGCCGTCCGTGGTTACGACGAACATCGCCTGGTGTGCGCCGTTGCGAAAGACGTAGACATTGTCGGCGCCGGGCACCTTGGTGGTTGCGATTACGGGCCGTGCGGGGGCTTGCGCCTGTGCAAGGCCGAAGGGAACAAACAGGGTTGCCGCCAGGGCAAGCGCGGCCGTGAAGCCGCCGAAGGTGCGGTGCATTTCTTTCTCCTGGAAAGTTGGGGACGGTGTCGAAGCGACGCAAGTTTCGATGAGATTTCGCATAGCGGTCAAGCGCCAGATCGGGTCGGGGGCGCGGTGTATGATCCATTCGAAATTGCATCGCGGAAAAGTGGAATAAAGCGCGTCGGAGAGGTGTTATGGCAGCGGTCTTATCGCAACAGCAGATTCCGGTGATCGGCTTCCGGCCTTTTCTGGAGAGCCACGAGGCGGGCAAAGCGCGCGTCGCGCGCGAAATCGCGCGGGCCTGCCAGGACATAGGGTTCTTTTACCTGTCCGACCACGGCATCCCGCAATCGAAGATCGACGCGATGTTCGCTTCGTCCAAACGGTTTTTCGACCAGCCCGAAGAGGTCAAGCTCGATCCAAGCTTGCGCATCACCATGGAGCGCAATCGCGGCTACCAGCCGCTCAAGTCGCGCCTGTACGGCAATGCCGGCGCGCCGGACCTCAATGAAGGCTTCAAGTACCAGCGCGAGCTTCCCGCCGACGACCCCGACGTGCTGGCCGGCGACCGCGTGCATGGCCTCAATCGCTGGCCGCAGAACCTGCCGATGGAATGGCGCACGCCGCTGATCGAATATTTCGACGCGGTCGAGGCGCTGGGCAAGAAGCTGCTCTGCGGCTTTGCGCTCGCGCTGGACTTGCCCGAGACCTATTTCCACGCCTTCTACAGGAAACCGCTCACCCAGATCACGCTGCTGCACTACCCGCCGCAGCCGCCCGCGGACCCGGGCGACCACTACGGCATCCGTCCGCACACCGACGAGACGAGCTTCACGATCCTGATGCAGGACGAAGTCGGCGGCTTCCAGTTGCGCCTCAAGGACGAGTGGATCGACGCCACGCCGATCCCGGGCACTTTCCTCATCAACATCGGCGACTGGATGGCGCGCTGGACCAACGACCGCTTCGCCTCGACCATGCACCGCGCCTACAACCGCAAGGGGCGCGAGCGCTATTCGGCGCCGTACTTCGCGATCCCCGATTACGATGCGGTGGTCGAATGCCTGCCGACCTGCCATGGCCCCGCCAACCCGGCCAAGTACCCGCCGCAGCATGTGGGCGATTCGATCAAGAAGCGCTTCTCGACCAACTGGACCAAGGACAAGAAATGAGCCGCCTGCTTGCCGTGTTGTTCCTCGTCTTGTCCTGCGCGGCCGCGCAGGCGCAGACCTATCCGGCCAAGCCGATCCGCGTTGTGGTGCCGTTCCCGCCCGGCGGAAGCATCGACATCATGGCGCGGCGCCTCGCGATCCCGCTCACCGCCAAGCTCGGCCAGTCGGTGGTGGTCGAGAACCGCGCCGGCGCCGGCAGCATCGTCGGGGGCACGTTTGTCGCGCAGGCGCCGAACGACGGCTACACGCTGCTGTTCGCGTCATCAAGCACGCTGACGCTCGCGCCGGCAATCTCGCCTAAGCTGCCGTACGACCCGAACAAGGACTTCACCCCGGTGTCGCTGATCGGCGATCTGCCTTTTCTCCTGCTCGTGCATCCGTCGGTGCCGGCCAGCAACGTGCGCGACCTGATCGCGCTGGCAAAGGCGCGCCCCGGCCAGATGAACTACTCGTCGTTCGGCAACGCCACCACCAACCATTTCTTCGGCGAGATGCTCAACTCGATGGGCGGCGTGAAGATCACGCACGTTCCGTACAAGGGCGGCGCGCCGGCCCTCACTGCGCTGATCGCTGGCGAAGTGCAGATCATGTTCGATTCCACGCCGGCTTCGATGCCGCGGGTGCAGGCCGGTTCGGTCAAGGCCCTGGGCATCACGTCGGCGAAACGAGTGGCCTCTTACCCGAACATCCCGACCATCGCCGAGCAGGCGTTGCCCGATCTCGTCGGCGGCGCGTGGTTCGGCGTTTTGGGACCCGGCGGAATGTCCGAGCAGATCGTGAACCTGCTGCACAAGGAAATCATCGACTCGCTGGCCGCGCCGGAAATGAAGGCCGAGTTCGCCAAGAATGGCGTCGAGATGATCGGCAGCACGCCGCGCGAGTTCGCCGAATTCATCCGCCGCGAGACGATTCGCTGGACGAAGATCGCGCGCGACAACAATATCCGCGCGGAATAGCGCATGCCGGGCCCACGGCCGGCGGACTCGCTGGAAAGCCTCTTTGCGCCTGCATCGGTAGCGGTCGTCGGCGCCTCGCAGCGCGAGGAGTCGATCGGCCTGCGCGTGCTCCGCAATCTCAGGCGTTTCGGTTTCGAAGGTCCGCTCTACCCGGTGCACCCGACCAACGCCGAGGTCGAGGGGCTCAAATGTCATCCGTCGCTTTCGGCGATCCCGGGAAAAGTCGACGCGGTCTTCATCGGCCTGCCCGCCGCGCAGGGGCCGGGCGTGCTCGAAGAGGTCGGGCGCCTGGGCATTCGCGCGGCCTGCATCAACGCGAGCGGGTTTGCGGATGCGGATGCCGAAGGCGTGGCGCTGCAGGCGCAACTCAGCGAGATCGCCGCGCGCTACGTAATCGCGCTTTGCGGGCCGAATAACTTGGGCTTGTTCAACGTGCATCGGAAGGTCGCGCTTTGGACGCCGCGCTACGCCTCGGAACTCGCGCCGGGACCGGTCGCCGTGATCTCGCAAAGCGGCACGATGGCGCTGATGCTTTGCCAGGACGAGAGAAAACTCGGCCTCGCGCATGTGATCACCTGCGGCAACGAAGCCGTGCTTGGGGCTTCCGAGTATCTCGACTACGTGGTGCGAGACGACAACGTCCGCACCGTGCTGCTGTTCCTCGAGACGATCCGCAACCCGGAATTGTTCGAATCCGCCGCGCTCGAAGCGCATCGCCGCGGCAAGCGCATCCTCGCGCTCAAGTCGGGCGCAAGCGACGCAGGCCGCGCGCTGGTGGCGGCGCATACCGGGTCGCTGGCCGGCGAGGACCGCTTCTACGAAGCGTTCCTGCGTTCGTGCCATGTGACGCGCGTGCACAACCCGGATGAACTGATCGAGTCTGCGCTGCTGCTCAACGCCCATCCCCATGGGGCGCGCGGGCGGGGCTTTGTGGCGGTGACGCTTTCGGGAGGCGAGGCGGCGCTGATCGCCGACAACGCGCCGGCGCTCGGACTCGCGTTGCCTCCGCTGGCCGAAAACACGCGAGCAGCCCTGATGCCGGCCTTCCCGCCTTTCGGCAAGCCGTCGAACCCGCTGGACGCATGGGGCCTCGGGTTCTCGGCGGAGCGTTTTGGCATCGTGCTTGATGCGCTGACCTCGGACGAGTCGGTCGGCGCGATCGGGTTCTCGATCGTGGCCAACACCGAGGGCGGCCCCGACGGGGTCTATGGCCTCGAGATGGCAAAAGCCTGTGCCGAGAAAGCCGCGGCTTCGGACAAGGCGTTCGTGTTCATGAATGCAACCGCGGGGTCCGGGCCGAACCGCGAGATCAAGAAGGTCCTGGATGCTGCGGGCATTCCCTACCTCTCCGGCATGCGCACCAGCCTCGCCGCCATCGCGCAGTGGCTGCGCGCGCCCGAGCGCGAAAGGCCAGAGGTGGAAAAACGGGGCCAGGCTCAATATTCGGCTGTGCCGAATATTGAGCCTGGCCCCATTTTTGTGGACCTGTTGCGCGAGGCCGGGGTGCCGATGGTCGGGGCGCGCGCGGTGAGTTCTTCGGTGGAGGCGGTGTCTGCAGCGCGGGCTTTCGGTTACCCAGTCGTCATGAAAGGTTGCGCGCCGGCAGTCCCGCACAAGAGCGAACTCGGGCTCGTGAAGGTCGGGCTGGCCGACGACGCAAGCGCACGCGCCGCTTTCGAGGATCTTTCTTTGCGTCTGGCGAACGCACTGCCCGCGAATGCCCCTCGCGAGATTGTCGTGCAGCCGATGGCGGCGGAAGGCGTCGAGCTGATCATTGCGGTGCGCAACGACCCGCACCTCGGCAGCTTCGTCGTCGTCGGGCCGGGCGGCCTGCTGGTCGAGGTGATGGGCAAGGTAAGCATTCGTCGCGGGCCGGTGGACGTGGAAACTGCCGACACCATGCTCAATGAGACCGCAGCCGGAAAGCTCATCGACGGCGTGCGCGGCCGCGGGCCGTTCGACCGCAAGGCGGCGGCTGAGGCGATTGCGGCCCTGTCCCGCATCGGCACGACGTTGCACGGGACCGCCGCCACGATCGAAATCAACCCGCTGATCGTCACCGCCCGCGGCGCGGTCGGCGTCGACCTGCTCATCGAACCCCACGCACCGAACTGAGGAACTGCCATGGCCGGCTATGAAACCCTGACCTATGAAGTCGACGATCGCGTCGCGCGCATCACCTTCAACCGTCCCGAGCGCATGAACGCGTTCAACCTCAAGCTGTGCAGCGAGATCATGGCGGCGATCGCGCAGGCCGATGCCGACCCAGAGGTTCGCGTGCTGCTCGTGACCGGCGCGGGGGGCAAGGCTTTCTCCGCCGGTTACGACATCAAGGAGACCGCGTCGGGCGGCCCCAAGCGCGGCGAACCGGGCTGGCGCGATCGCCTGGGCAAGGACCTGCGGTTCTGCTATTCGCCCTGGGAATGCTCCAAGCCGGTGATCGCGGTCATCGACGGGTTCTGCCTTGCGGGAGCGCTCGAATTCGCCCAGATGTGCGACATCCGCTATTGCTCGGACGATTCGAAATTCGGCGTGCTCGAAACGCGGTTTGCCGCCGGCATCGTCACGATGGTGATGCCGTGGATCCTCGGGCCGGCCAGCCGCGAGCTGATCTTCACCGGCGACACGATCGGCGCGGCCGAAGCCGAGCGCGTGGGACTGGTGACCCGCGCCTACCCGAAGGCCACGCTGCACGCCGAAACGCTCAAGATCGCCAAGCGCATGAGCCGCGTGGCGATCGAATGCCTCACGTGGAACAAGCGCGCGATGAACAAGGGGGCCGAAGCTTGTGGGTTCAGGACCGCGCTCGATATCGGATTCGACGCCTGCGTGCAGCTCGACAACTCGATTGCGCCGGAGTACCAGATGTTCGACAAGTTGCGCCGCGAGAAGAGCCTGGGCGAGGCGATCAAGTGGCGCGACGGGCAGTTCGCTGCGTATGAATAGCGCGCCCGCGCACCGCGAATAGCGCGTGCATAACCGCTGGCTGGTCCTCGGCGTGCTCGCATTCGCGCGCATTGCCATGGGCTTCCAGTTCCAGGCGGTGGCTTCGGTCGCCCCGTTCCTGGTCGAAGAATTCCGCATCGACTACGCCTCGGTCGGCACGCTGATCGGCCTGTACCTGCTGCCCGGCATCGTGCTCGCGTTGCCCGGCGGGTACCTCGGCCGCCGCTTCGGCGAAAAGCGCATGGTGCTCGGCGGGCTCGCATTGATGGCCGTCGGCGGCGTGGTCAGCGCAATGGGCGCCTCCTATTGGATGCTGGTCGCCGGGCGCTTGATCACCGGCGTCGGGGTGGTGCTCCAGTTCGTGCTGATGACCAAGATGCTGTCGGACTGGTTCAGGGGCCGCGAGCTGGTCTTCGCGATGTCGCTGTACCTGAACGGCTGGCCGATCGGCATCGGCCTCGCGTTGATCAGCCAGCCGGGACTCGCGGCGAATTCAACCTGGCGCACGGTGTTCTTCGCCACGGCGGTGCTGTCCGCCGCAACGCTCGCGGTGCTCGCCGCGCTGTATCGCACACCGCGAACCGGCGCGCAGGCCGAGGCCGGCGCGGTTGCCTCCGGACTTTCGGTGCGAGAGATCGTGTTGGTGAGTCTCGCCGGCCTGATCTGGACTTTCGTGAATGCCGGCTGGGTAGTGGCGGTGAGTTTCGCGCCGGGCTATCTGCGCACGCAAGGCATGGCTTTGGCCGAAGCGGCGACGGTGACAAGCCTTGCGACCTGGGTCGCCATCATCGGCGTGCCGCTGGGCGGCTGGATTGCCTCCCGCTGGCGGCGGCCGAACGCGATCATCGTCGCCTCTACGGCGATCGGCGGGCTCGCAGTGCTGGCGATCCCGTATACGTCTGCCTACGTGGCCTGCTTCTCGGTCATCGGCCTGATCCTGTTCTTGCCGGCCGGGATCATGGCGGCGCTGCCGATCGAGGTGCTGCGGCCGGAGAACCGCGCCACCGGCCTCGGCCTTTTCTACACGTGGTGGTATGCGGGCATGGCCGCGCTGCCGCCGGTGGGCGGCTGGACTTACGACGTCAGCGGCGAGGCCTCTGCGCCGATCCTGTATGCCGGGTTGCTCGTATTCCTGACGCTCGCCGCTCTGCTCGCGTTCCGGCTGTTCCAACAGCGGCCGGCAACGTTGGTACGATGACTGCTTTGCCAGACCACCAAAGGAGAAGCCAGATGCTGTTCGACGTCCGCACCTACACCTGCCGCCCCGGGATGCTCAAGAAGCACTTCGAGATCTACGCAAGGCTCGGCAAGCCCGCGCAGGTACGCCATCTTGGTCCGCCGTTCGCTTATTTCCAGACCGAGACCGGCAACGTCAACCAGTTCATGCACATCTGGGCCTACGAAAACGCCGCCGACCGCGAGAAGCGCCGCGCCGCGATGCAGGCCGACCCCGACTGGCACGCGTACCAGGCCGAAAGCGCGAAGCTGGGCGGGCTCGACGTGCAGGAGAACCGCTTGATGAAGCCGGTCGACTTTTTTCCGATGAAGCGCTGACCGCCGCGCGGCCGGCACCGAAGAGCAACATGGCAGTAATTCTGCTATGCTGCAATCCATGAAAGCGACCGTGACGATCACCAGCCGGGGCGTGATTACGCTCCCGGCCAAGCTGCGCGAAGCCCTCGGGCTGAAGGCCGACGACCACCTGATCGCCGAGACGACGCCGGAGGGCCTGCTGTTGCGCCCCGCGGTGACCTTGCCGATCGAGATTTATACGCCGGAGCGGGAGGAGGAGTTCGACCAGGCGGAAGCCGAACTTGCGCGTGTGCTGGCGCGCAAGGCCTCCGGCATGAAACGTGCATCCCGTGCGGTGCGCAAGACTCCCCGCTGATTGAATCGCATGCGGGGAAGATTCCGGGTCTTTCTCGATGCGAACATCCTGTTTTCGGCAGCCAAATCGGACGGTGCGGTACGCAGCCTTATCGACCGCGTGCTGGACGGCGGTCACGAGTGCTGGGTCGATGAGTTTGTCGTGACCGAGGCCCGCAGAAACCTGGTGGCCAAAGAACCGGGCTCTCTGGAGGCCTTCGAAACGCTACTCTTGCGCTTGCAGGTCAACCAGGCTCATGGCATCGACGCGCAGTCGAAGGAGGCCGCGTGGCTGCCTGAAAAGGACCGGCCGGTGCTCGCGGCCGCGATCAGGTTGCACTGCGATTACCTGGTGACCGGCGATAAGACTCACTTCGGTGCGGGCTACGGAATGAAATTTGGCGGCGTGGCAATTTGTTCGCCACGGTCAATGCTGGAAAACCTGTGACCAAGCTCACCCTGACCCGCGAAAGCATCCTCGACGGGAGCCTGCGGGCCTCGTCCAAGGCGCTGCTCGGGCCGGGCGTGGTGTTCATGACCGACGAGGAGCGCACGCGCCAGATCACGGAAATGCTTGCGAACACTCCCCGGCCGGACCGGGTCTGGGTGTTCGGGTTCGGCTCGCTGATCTGGAATCCGGCGTTCCACTTCGTCGAGCGGCGCACCGCTTTGGTTCGCGGCTTCCATCGGCAGTTCTGTCTCTTGGCGCGGGCCGGGCGCGGCAGTCCGCAGAGCCCCGGCCTGATGCTGGCCCTCGAGCGCGGCGGCAGCTGCCACGGCGTGGCCTACCGCATCGCGCCGGAGCAGGTTCACGCGGAACTCGACGTGGTCTGGCGCCGCGAAATGCTGACCGGGGCCTACCGCGCCGTGTGGGTCACGGTACGCACGCCTGACGGGCCCGAGCACGCAATCGCTTTCGCCGCCAACCAGGCACACGAGCGATACGTGCGCGGCCTGGACACGGACGAGACGGCCCGGCTCCTCGCCACCGGCTCGGGGCCGCTGGGGACCTGCTGCGATTACCTGTTCGACACCGTAACGCACCTTACCCAACTCGGCATCCGCGACCGCCGCATGGAGGCGCTGGTCGAGCGAGTGCGGGTCCACCTCGAGTCGGCTACCCCGCCAGCACTTTCGGATTGACCACGTTGGTCGGCTTGCCCGCCGCATACGCGACGACCTGGTCGAAGATGTCGGAGAACTGCAGCTCGTATTCGTCGTGCGTCACGTAGCCGATGTGCGGCGTGGCCACGACGTTTTCGAGCGTCAGGAGCGGGTCCTCGACATTGCGCAACGGCTCTTCCTCGAACACGTCCACCGCCGCGCGGCCGGGGCGCCCTGCACGCAGCGCTGCGACCAAAGCGCCCGGCTCGATCAGGCCCGCGCGGCTGGTATTGACGAGAATGGAGGAAGGCTTCATCTGTGCGAGGTCGGTCGCAGTCACAATGCCGCGCGTGTGCTTCACCAACCGCATGTGGAGCGACAGCACGTCGCATTCCTCGAAAAAAACGCGCTTGCTTGCGGCCGCTATGAAGCCATCGGCCACCGCGCGTTTCAGCGAGTCCACTCGCGCCCAAGCGATCACCTTCATGCCGAAGGCCTTTCCGTAGCCGGCCACCGCGTTGCCAATGCGGCCGTAGCCGTAGATGCCGAGCGTCTTGCCGCGCAAGGTGTCGCCGACGCCGATCTGCCAATTCCCCGACTGGAGCGCGGCCATCTGCTGAGGAAGCTGCCGCGCTGCGGCCAGCGCCAGCGCCCATGTGAGTTCGGCCGCCGCATAGGACGGGGTGCCGGCATGCTGGCCGGACGAAACGATGACGCCGCGAGCGGTGCAGGCGTCGATGTCGATATGCGGATAGACGCTGCGCTGGCTGATGAGTCTGAGCTTGCCCAGGCGCTCGATCAGCGGAGCGCGAATCTGGGTGCGCTCACGGATCAGCACGAGCACTTCGGTGTCCTTCAGGCGCTCGGCGAGCTTGTCGACCTCCTGCACGTGGTCGTTCCAGATCGTGACCTGGTGCCCGGAGAGCTTGGAAAAGCACGGCAGCGTGCGCAAGGTGTCGAAGTAGTCGTCGAGGATGGTGATCTTCATGGGGTCTCCTTGCCGCATTGTTCCAAGTTTTGCACGATCGCTCCAGTCCCATCATTCCGGCAGGCTTTTCCGCCTACAATTCCGCGGCTCACACCAAAGGGGAGAACAAGCATGCGCATCAACCGCGTCAAGCAACTCTGGCGCGAAGGCAAGGTCGCCGTCGGCGGCTTTCTTTCGATCCCGCACGTCCTTTCGGCCGAGACGATGGCCCACACGGGTCTTGACTGGCTGTGCGTCGACATGCAGCACGGTTGCATCGACTACTCCGACGCGGTGCCTATGCTGGCCGCGATTTCAACCACCGCCGTCACTCCGATTGTGCGCGTGCCCTGGAACGAGCCCTCGATGATCATGAAAGTGCTCGATGCCGGCGCCTACGGCGTGATCGTGCCCATGGTGAGCAATCGCGAGGAGGCGATGCGCGCAGTGGCGGCGTGCCGCTATCCGCCCAAGGGGATCCGCAGCAACGGGCCGAACCGGGCCGCGCTCTACGGCGGGGCCGATTACCAGAAGCATGCCGACAACGAGATGCTGTGCATCGTCATGATCGAGACGGCCGAAGGCATCGAGAAGATGGACGAGATCGCATCCACCCCCGGCGTGGACGTGGTTTATATCGGCCCGACCGACCTAGCGCTTGCGCTCGGCCTGCCGCCGGTGATGGACAACGACGATCCCAAACACGTCGCTACAGTGAATCGCGTGCTCGAGACCTGCGCGAAGCACAAGGTCGTTGCCGCGATGCACACGGGAAGCTCCAAGTACACGCAGCGCTACATCGACCAGGGCTTCCAGATGGTCATGCTCACCGCGGATCGCCTTGCGATTTCGAACTGGCTCAAGGCCGAGGTGGGCAAGCTCACCGGCTGGACGCCGCTGGTGCCCACCGAGGCGCCGCAACGCTCCGGGTAAGGGAGAAATCATGAGCCGCATTGCCACGCTGTTGATTGCCGTAGTCCTTGCGTTCGCGCCATGCATCGCGGGCTCCCAGGCGTATCCCACGAAACCGATCAAGTTCATCGTGCCGTTCGGGCCCGGGGGCTCGGGCGACATCACCGCGCGCCTCTTTGCGCGCTACCTCGAGGACCAGTGGAAGCAGCCGGTCGCGGTGGAGAACCGGCCCGGGGCCAACGGCCTGATCGGCACCGAGGCGATCAAGAACTCGCCGCCCGACGGCTATACGATCGGCCTCGCTTCCGGATCCACGCACGCGGCGGCGCCCTACCTTTTCAAGACCCTGCCGTACGACCCGCTGAAGGATTTCGAGCACGTGGGGCTCTTCGGGGTGCTGGGCTCCGCGCTGGTCGTCACGCCGGGCGCGCCGTTCAAGACGGTGCCCGAACTCGTGGCGTATTCCAAGGCGAACCCTGGCAAGGTCTTCTTCGGTTATTTCAATACCTCCTCACAGGTGCCGGCCGAGATTCTCAGGGCGCGCGCCGGCATTCCGATCGAAGGCGTTTCGTACAAAACGATCGCCAATGCCATTCCCGATCTCGTCAGCGGGCGCATCCAGTTCATGTTCATCGACTACGTGGCGGCCTCAGCGCACATCACTGCGGGGCGCTTCGTCCCAATCGCGATCAGCGAGGCTGGCCGCCTGGAGCGCTGGCCGAACGTTCCGGCGGTGGCGGAGTTCTACCCTGGCTACGAGATCATGGCTTTCCTCTCGCTCGAAGCGCCTGCGGGAACGCCCAGGCCGGTCGTCGCGCGGCTCAACCAGGCGATGCGCGATGCGCAGGCCGACCCGGCCTTCAAGGAAAAGCTCGAAGCCATGGGGCTGCGCCTCACGCCCTACACCGCCGAGCAGTACCGCGAGTTCCTCGTCAAGGAACTGCGCAATTGGGCGGGCTACGCAAAGGCCGCGCGCATCGAGCCCCAATAAGACCGGCGCGTGAAGATCGTCGACGCCCATTTCCACCTCTGGGACCTGAAGGCGAACTACTACCCCTGGCTGTCGGACGGGAACCGGCCGTCGGTGGTGGCGGACTACTCGTCGCTGCGCAAGGACTACCTGGTGGCCGACCTGCTCGCCGACATGGCGGGGCTCGACGTGATCGCCGGCGTGCACATCCAGGCCGAGCACGACCCGCGCGACCACGTGCGCGAAACGCGCTGGCTGCAAGGCGTGGCGGATGCCCCGGCGTCGCGCGGTTTTCCGCATGCGATCGTCGCAAACGCCGACTTGGCAGCGCCGGATGCGGAACGCGTGCTCGAAGCGCACTGCGAGTTCCGCAACGTGCGCGGCATCCGCCAGGCTGCGCACCGGCGGCTCGAGGAAACGCCCCCTTACGACCCGCTCCTCGACCCGAAATGGCTTGCGAATTTCCGCCTGATGGCGAAGTACCGGCTGTCTTTCGACCTGCAGCTCTTCCCCGAGCAGGTGGATGCCGCCGTGTCGTTGATGCGCGCGAATCCGGATGTGCAGTTCATCCTGACCCATTGCGGCATTCCCTTGTGGCCGGAGCCCGCGCGGAGGGTGGTTTGGCGCCAAAGCATTCCGAAGCTGGCGGCCTGCCCGAACGCCGCAGTCAAGATCTCCGGTTTCGGCCTTTACGACACACATTGGGACGCCAAGAGCATCGATCCGATCGTCGCGCCGGTCGTCGAGGCCTTCACGCCTGCGCGCTGCTTGCTGGCGAGCAACTTTCCGGTCGAGCGGATCGTGCGCAAGTACGCCGACGTCTGGCGGATCTACGGCGAGTATTTCGCGGGCTGGTCGCAGGAGGAACGCGAAGCCCTCTTCTTTCGCAATGCCCTGCGGTACTACCGCATCGACCTTCGCTGAGGAATCCCGCCATGCGCCTTTTCACCACGCCGGCCTCCCCCTGGGTGCGCAAGTGCCTCGTCACCGCGATGGAACTGGGCATCGATTCGAGGATCGAGCGAATCCCGACGCGCTGGCCGCACACTTGGGCGACGCACACCGTGGACTTCGCCCCCGAGTTCATTGCGGCCACGCCCGTGGGACGCATCCCGGCGCTGGTGACCGACGATGGCGTGCACCTCGTGGACTCGACCGCGATCTGCGACTACTTCAACGCCGAACTCGGCGGCTACCGGCTGCTGCCTGCGAGCGGGGAGAAGCGCTGGAAGCTGCAATCCATCATCTCGATCGCCAGCGGCCTGGTCGAAGCGCAAGTCGCCCGGCGGGCCGAGTCGCTGCGCGACCCGGTGGAAAAGTCGGAGGACTTCATCGAGAAGATGCGCGCCCGGGAACACCGCTGCTATCGCGCGATCGAGCCCCTGGTGCCCTGGTTCGAGGGCGAAGCCGACCTCGCGCAGATCTCGGTGGCCGTGGGCTGCAGCTATTGCGATTTCCGCTACAAGGAGGACTGGCGCGCGGGCAACCCGCAACTCACGCGCTGGTTCGAGCGATTTGTGCGGCGCCCATCGATGCAGGCGACCATGCCGGGCGAGACGCCTCAGCATTGAGCGGCCGGCGCACCTCATCTGCCTCAACCTGATCACGATGCTGAAGCACAGCGCGCGGCGCCGAGGCGCCGGCTAGTGCGGGGCGCAGGAACCCGGCCCGTCCGGATGGCCGCACGAGCCGCGGGGGCCGGCGGCAGGCGCGGCTTGCGGGCCTGAATTCGCCGTGGCAAACACCGACAGCTTCTTTTCGAGCTCGGTCGAACGGCAGCTCGGGCAGTCGGGGACGCTGCCGGAGCGCACGAGCGTCTCGAATTCATGGTTGCATTGCCTGCGGGCGTATTCATAGATCGGCATGCTGATCTCCGCTCGGGTTCGTCGATGCCGCCATTCTAGGGGCACCCCGGAAATGTCAGCAAGTTCACCGGAGCGCCAATAGCGGAGCGGGTTTCATGCCACAAATGTCAGGAGTGCCCGGGCGTTGCGCGGACCCCCGCCTTCCTTTGCGCGCGGACCCACGCCATCGGCACCAGTCCGATCGCGATGCCGCCGGCGCCGATCGCGAGCGTGGTCCAGTCCATGGCGCGCGCCGCGAGCGCGGCCGCCGTCCAAAGCGCAATAGCGCTGGCGAGCGGCCAGGCGACTGCCAACAAGAAGACCGGGGCCGAACGCGCCTTGCGGAACTGCCAGGCGCAGGCGACGGCCGTCAGCCCGTAATAGAACGCGATTTCCAGCCCGATGGCATTGATGGAGGCTTTGAGGATCGCTTCGACGTCCGGGAAGGCGAGCGAGAAGGCCAGCAGGGCCAGGCCGACTGCGAGGATGAGGTAGTTCGCCAGGTGCGGCGTCCCCCATCGCACATGGATGCGGGACCATCGCCGGTGCATTTCACCGGCGCGCGCCTTGGCGAACAGGGTCCGGGCGAATTGCAGCAGCGAGGTTTCCAACGTGCCGACACTGCTCAGCATGACCGCGATCACCGCCAGGTAGCTCCAGGGCCTTGGCACGAGTTTTTCGGCGATGGCGAACAGGACGTTCGACCCGGAGTCGCGGATTTCCGGTTCACTCAGCACGGCGAGAGTCACCAAGGCCAGCGTCACGAAGGCGAGGATGATGACGAGCATCGCAATCGAGGCGGCCCGCCCCGGCGTGCGACCGGAGTCGCGCGTTTCTTCGCTCACGTTCAGCGAGACATCCCAGCCCCAGAAGAAGAACAGCGCGATCACGGCGCCTGCGGCGAACGACTCCGGCGTGAACGCGGCGGGCGAGAAGGCGGCCCACGACAGGTTTTCGGTCAGCCGCGGCCCGAACTGCCAGAGGGCCGCGATCGTCAGGCCTCCGAGCACCGCGATTTCGGTCGCGGTCATGCACGCCTGGACCACGCCGGTGACGTGCATGCCGCGCACCACCACCGCGCTGACCACGATGAGCCAGCACGCCGCGACGCCGACGACATGCGCCTTGCTCGCCGCGAGCTCGGGTGCGGCGAGAAGGAGAGTCGCGGTCGCTGCCGGGAGGGTCGCCGACACCATGAACAAAGCCGAGGATACCAGCACGGTCCAGCCGGTGAGAAATCCCAGGTCCCGGCTGAGCACCCGGCCGACCCAGGCGTAGGACGCGCCGGAATCCGGGTAGACGCTGTTGAGGTAGACGAACGCGAAGGTAATCCCGACCATGATCAGCCCGCAGTACAACAGGCTCGCCGGCGCAAGCGCGCCCACGGCGGCCACCAGCGCGGCGGTCGATGCGGCGATGCTGTAGGAAGGCGCCGTGCCCGCCACGCCGATGGCGACCGAGTGCACCAGGCCCAGGGCGTCCTTGCGAAGTCCGGTTGACATGTGGGAAAGATTCGGATCGTTCAAGTCGTTTACAGTAGCACTCGAACAACGTACACTTTATCTGTACACATCGCCGCAAGCGGACATTCCATGCGTAAAGCAACCAGGAACGAAGTCAACGTCACCGAGCTCCGCCAGAACCTCCCGGCTTATCTCGCCGAAGTGGGCAAAGGCCGGGAGATCGAGGTGACGTCGCGCGGCAGGGTCATCGCGCGCATCGTGCCGGGCGGTGATCCCCGCCAGGAGGCGCGGGAGCGCCTCGCTGCCGCCCGCAAGCTCAGCAGGGTCGGTGATGTCGTGAGCCCGACCGGGGAGAAGTGGGACGCCGAACGTTGATCGTCCTCGACACCCATGTTTTGATCTATGACGCGTTGGCGCCGGGCAAGCTCTCAGCCCGCGCCCGCAAGGCGATCGACTCGGCCTTTGCGGACAGGGAACTGGCCTGCAGCGACATCAGTCTTTGGGAGATTGCGATGCTGGCGTCGCGCAAGCGTCTCGATCTCTCGGTGGATGTGCGCCAGTTCCTCGAAGACCTGATTGCCGCGCGTGACATCCGGGTGATGCCGATCACGGCCGAAATCGCCGTGCTTTCGCAGGCCGAAATGTTTTCCCATGGGGATCCTGCTGATCGCCTGATCGCGGGCACGGCGCTCTACCATCAGGCGCAGCTCGTGACCTCGGATGCGCAATTGCGCAAATTGAAGCAAGTTGCCACCGTCTGGTGAGGGCACGCGGGTGTCTGCCATTTGCGCTATTGAGTCATCCCGGTGATGCGGTAAAGTAGCCTTTGCCGGGTACGATCGTGGACGGCGTCGGGCAATCAGCGGGGGAGGCAGTGACACCAGGGGCAAAGCTACTCTTGCGCGGCGTGCTGGTGGCAGGTGCCGCCGTCGTCATCGCGCTCGGCGCAGCCCGCACGAGCTGGCACCGGGCGCTCGAAAACACCTACTCCAGCGCGCGGCCATCGCCAGCCCGGCCAGCAAGGGGATCTCGATTTGCCCACAATCCGGCACTGACCAACAAGGTGAAGCACATGAACGACTGGGCTTATCAATCCGCGACCGCCATGGCGCGCGCGATGCGCGAACGGCGAATCGGCTGCGTCGAGCTTCTCGATCTGCATCTCGAACGGGTCCGGCGCCACAATCCAGCGCTGAATGCGATCATCGCGCTCGATTCCGACCGCGCTCGCGCGCGCGCCCGCGAGGCCGACGCAGCGAGCGCGCGAGGCGAATCCTGGGGTCCGCTGCACGGCGTGCCGATGACCGTCAAGGAGGCCTTCGACGTGGCGGGCTTGCCGACCACCTGGGGCCTACCAGAACTGCGCGACAATATCGCGGACGCCAACGCGGCGAGCGTCGAGGGATTGCTCGGCGCGGGCGCGATCATCTTCGGCAAGACGAATGTTCCGCTCCTGCTCGGGGACTGGCAGACCTTTAACGCGATCCACGGCACCACCAACAATCCGTGGGATCTGGCGCGCACCCCGGGCGGTTCATCGGGGGGCGCGGCCGCCGCGCTCGCCACCGGCATGAGCGCGCTCGAGTTGGGCAGCGATATCGGCTCCTCGATCCGCAATCCGGCACATTACTGTGGCGTCTACGGACACAAACCGAGCTTCGGTATCGTGCCGCAGCACGGCCATTGGATTCCGGGTGCGCATGTGCCTCTCGACGTTCTGGTCTGCGGTCCGCTCGCGCGCAGTGCCGCAGATCTCGCCCTCGCGCTCCAGGTTATCGCCGGGCCGGAGCCGTTCGATCGGCCGGCGTGGACGCTCAAGCTGCCCGCACCACGCAAGACCGCTCTGCGGGAATTTCGTATTGCGCTCATCCTCGAGGATCCGAACTGCGCGGTGGATCGCATAGTGACCGACCGGATCCAGGGGATCGCCGATGCCGCCGCCCGGGCCGGCGCCCGCGTCGATGACAAGGCGCGGCCGCGCATCGACACGCTGCGCGCGCACGCCCTGTATCTGCAACTGCTGCGCGGTGCGACCGGGGCGCTGCTTGGTGAAGACGCTTTCGCGCAGACGCGCGCGAAGGCCGCGCAACTCGCGGCGCACGACCAGAGCTATGGCGCACGCGTGTTGCGCGCAACCGTCCAGGATCATCGTAGATGGTTCGCGGCGCATGTGGAGCGTCAGGCGCTGCGCGCGGCATGGGCGGCGTTCTTTGAGGAGTACGACGTGGTGCTTTGCCCGGTCGCTGCATCGGCGGCGTTCCCGCACGACCAGCAACGCGAGCGGCCCGATCGCCGGATCATCGTCAATGGGCGCGAGGAGGACTACAACGCGCAGCTTTACTGGGCAGGGATTGCCAGCCTTCCCAACCTGCCGGCAACGGCTGCACCGGCGGGGCGCACGCCCGGCGGACTGCCGGTCGGCGTGCAGATCATGGGACCGTACCTGGAAGACCACACCACAATCGAGTTCGCGCGACTGCTCGCCGAAGTCAGCGAGGGGTTCGTACCGCCGCCGAGCTATGTAGACTAGACGAGAAGAGGGGGCTCCACCCCCTCCTCAAGACCTCCCCGGGACGAGAAGAGGGGGCTGCGCCCCTGGGTGCTATCCTGCTTTTTTTCGGAAACCATGGAGCGTAGACAGATGCCATCCCATGAGGAACTTGTCGCTCACAAGCAGGCCCGCATCAATGCGATCCACCGCATGGATCCCAAGCGCACGGCGCTGTTGATCATCGATATGCAGCGAAGCTTCATGGACCCCAAGGCGTCGCTGGCGGTCCCGCAGGCATGGGACGTCGTGCCCCCGATCAAGTCCCTGCTGGAGTTCTGCCGCAAGGCAGGAATATTGGTGATTTTTACCGAGTTCGTTGCCTCTCCGACCGTTCCCTGTCTGCGCGTCGATCCGTTCGGCCCAGAGCACCTCCCGGCGGTCCCGGGTCAGCCCACCGGTTGGGGAGTTGCCTCAGGCAACAGCAACCCTGGAGCGTCAGGTCCGGAGGACCCAGCCACGATCGACGGGTTGAAGCCGCTTCCGACGGAATTGGTGGTCCGGGGCTACACCTTGGACAAGTTCTATGGGACGCCGCTCGACTTGGCCCTCCGCGCCCAGGACATTCGCTATCTGCTCATGACGGGAATCATGGCCGATCTCTGCCTTGGCGCCACGCTCTTCAGCGCCGCCATGCGCGAATATCGCGTCACGGCCCTGACGGACTGTACCGCCACCATGTGGCCGAACATCCTCGAGGCGGTCAATGACATCTTCGGACGCAAGTTGGCGCGCCTGATGACCTCCGTCGAGGCCCGCGAGGAGCTGGAGGAGCAGCTCAAACCAGGCCGATCGACCCCCTGATTGGTCTTCGGGCAACATCATTGGAAGACCAGAAGAAGGGGCTGCGTCCCCTCTTCCCGTCTAGAAGCGCGGCGGGACCCAGTTGCGGCCCGGCACAGCCGCGAGGAGCTCGCGCGTATAGGGGTGTTGCGGATCGGCGAATACCGCGGCGGTCGGTCCGGTCTCGACGATTTCGCCCTGGCGCATGACAGCGATTTCGTCGCACACCTGCGCCGCAACGCGCAGGTCGTGCGTAATAAACAGCATCGTCAGTTCGAGCCGGTCGCGGATGTCGGCCAGCAACTGCAACACCTGCGCCTGCACCGATACGTCGAGCGCGGATACCGGCTCGTCGGCCACCAGCAGTAGAGGCTTGAGCGCGAGCGCCCGCGCGATGCCGATGCGCTGGCGCTGGCCGCCCGAAAATTCGTGCGGGAAGCGATCTGCCGCGGCGGGGTCCAAACGTACCAATTGCAACAGTTCGCGCGCGCGCGCCAGCGCTTCGGGCACCGCGACGCCGTGGGTGATCGGACCCTGGGCGATCAACTGCACCACGGTCATGCGTGGGTTGAGAGAGCCGAACGGATCCTGGAACACCATCTGGATATGCTTGCGGTGCGGGCGCAGTTCACGCCGCGTCAACGCCGACAGATCGATACCGGCCAGCCGCACCGAACCCGCATCCGGCTCGATCAAGCGGATGATGCAGCGCGCGAGGGTCGACTTTCCGGAGCCGGATTCTCCCACCAGACCCAGCGTATGCCCGCGCCGCAGCGCAAGCTCGACCGCCTTCACCGCGGGGACACTGCGTCTGGCGCGCGAAAACCATCCCGCGCCGCTTGCAAACGTCTTGGTCATGCCGCGTACTTCGAGCACCACCGGGGCGGCGTCCGTCACGCGCTTCGCGCGCGGCGCGAGGGCCGGCACCGCCGCGATCAACGAACGGGTGTATTCGTGCTGGGGCGCATTGAGGACCTGCGCGGCCGTGCCGATCTCGACCAGCACACCGTGGCGCATGACCGCCACATGGTCGGCAATCTCGGCGACCACGCCAAAATCGTGGGTGATGAACAACACCCCGGTCTGATGCTTGCGCTGCAGTTCCTTGATCAGCGCCAGAATCTGCGCCTGGGTGGTGACGTCGAGCGCGGTGGTCGGCTCATCGGCGATCAGGATCGCAGGCTCGAGGATCAGCGCCATCGCGATCATTGCGCGCTGGCGCTGGCCGCCGGAGATCTCGTGCGGATAGGCGCGCAGGATCCGCTCCGGATCGGCGAGACGGACTTCCTCCAGTAGGGCGAGGATCCGCGCCCGGCGCTCGCGTGCGCCGAGAACGAGATGAATCTCGACCATCTCCTCGATTTGCCAGCCGATGGTCATCAGCGGGTTGAGCGCTGTCATCGGCTCCTGGAAGATCATCGCGATGCGCGCGCCGCGCACCGCGCGCATGCGCCCGGGCGTGGCCTGCAGAAGATCCTCGCCATCGAAAAGCACGCGCCCGCCGGTCACATGCACATGCGGTGCGGGCAACAGGCCCATGATCGCGCGCGCCAGCACCGACTTGCCGGAACCCGATTCGCCGACCACGCAGACGATCTGGTTGGGTAAGAGCTGGATCGAAAGATCGCTTACCGCGCGCTCGCGATCGGCCCAGGCGGGCAGCGCGACATTCAGGCCCTGCACCGCCAGCAGCGCCGGCTCGTCGACACCATTCGTAGCCGCTGGCGGACCACCACGACCATTCGCAGCCGCTGGCGGCGTGCTCATAGCGTTCGCAGACGCGGGTTAAGGGCGTCGTTGACGCCTTCGCCGACCAGATTGATGGAGAGTACGGTCAGCAGGATCGCGATTCCGGGAATCGCGCACAGCCACCACGCGTCGCGTAGAAAACTGCGGCCCGCGCCGATCATGAAGCCCCAGCTCATGGCGTTCGGGTCGCCAAGTCCGAGGAAGGCGAGCGCGGCCTCGATCAGAATCGCGGTCGCCACCATCAGGGAACCCGCGACGATGATCGGCGAGAGCACGTTGGGCAGAATCTGCCGAAAGATGATCGCGGCATCGGTCATCCCGAGGCAGATTGCGGCCTGCACGAACTCGCGTTCGCGCGTGGCCATGAACTGGCCGCGCACCAGTCGCGCGATCGGCGGCCAACTGATCACCGCGATCGCGAGCACGATGCTGGCGCGGGACGGTGACATGATCGCCACCAGCACGATCGCAAACAGAAAGGTCGGAATGGTCTGAAAGAATTCGGTGAAGCGCATCAGGACGTCGTCGATCCAGCCCCGATAGAATCCCGCAAAAGCACCGAGCAGGGTGCCCACCGAAACCGCGACGATGGTGGCGACCAGCCCGACCATCAGTGAGGTGCGCCCGCCGTGCGCGATGCCGGCGGCGATATCGCGGCCGAGCGAATCGGTGCCGAAGAGGTAAGCCCCAAACGGGGGCAGGAACGGCTTGCCGACAATGCCAAACGGATCGCCCGCAAAAAACAGCGGCGCGCCCAGCGAGACGACGACCACGAAGACGAGGAACGCGAGTCCCACTGCGGCCGGACGGTTGCGGATAAAGCGGCGCCAGAATGACTGTGGCATGCGCATCAGTCCACGTTGATCCGCGGGTCGAGCGCGAGATACACCAGATCGACCGCGAGGTTCACCAGCACGACCAGGCAGGCCGACAGAAAAAAGATGCCCAATAGCAGATTGAAGTCGCGCGCGAACAGGCTCTGGAAGGCAAGCTGACCCAGGCCCGGCCAGGCAAACACCGACTCGACCACCACCGAGCCGCCGAGCAGGCTGCCCACCTGCACGCCGGCCATCGTCACCACCGGCAGCACCGCGTTGCGCAGCACATGCCGGTAGGTGATCAGCCGCTCAGAGAGCCCCTTGGAGCGCGCTGTGACCACGTAATCCATGCCGCGCTGGTCGAGCATCGCGGCGCGCATCATGCGGGTATAGAGCGCCATGTAGAACAGGGACAGCGTGACGGTCGGCAAGACCAGATGGCGGGCGATATCGAGGACGCGGTCCCAGCCTTCGTTGAAGGCGACCACATCCTCCATGCCGGTGGTCGGCAGCCATTCGAGCTTGATCGAGAACAACAGGATCAACATCAGGCCGATCCAGAAGAGCGGCGTGGCATAGGCGATCACCGCCGCCACCGAGATCACCCGGTCGCGCCAGGTGTTCACCGCGGTGGCTGCGAGCAGGCCCAGCAGCACCCCGCAGAGCACCGAGGCGAGCAGCGTCGCGCCCATCAGCAGCAGGGTCGGCCCGAGGCGCCCCAAAATCAGCGTGCTCACCGGCATGCTGTTGCGAAACGAGTAACCCAGATCGAGGCTCAGCACGTTCTTCAGATACAGGAGCAGCTGCACGTGGGTCGGGCGGTCGAGCCCGAAGCGCTCGCGCAACTGCGCCACGTACTCGGGCGGCGCGCCACCGGCTTCGCCTGCGAGCACCGTCGCCGCATCGCCGGGCGCGAGCTGCAGCAAAAGGAAATTGAGTACCACGATGCCGATCACGACCGGCACCGCCTGCGCCAGGCGGCGAACGATGTACACGGCGGTCTTCGGCCCGAGCGCCATCAGCCCTCCCCTGCGCAGCGCCACATCATTCCGCGGCGATTCGCGGAAGTGTGCGGTGTTTGCTCCGCGGGATCAGCGATCCAGCCACGCGCGGTTGTAGGCCCCGTAGATGCCGATCGGCGACACGATCACGTCCTTGTAGCGCTTGTTGAGGATGGTCGGGAACAAGAGCTCGTGCACCCAGACGATCGGCGCGGCCTCGACCGTAATCTTCTGCAGCTCGGCATAGAGGGTGCCACGCTTGGCGGCGTCGGGCTCGAGCGAGGCCTTGTTCATGAGATCGTCGGCCTGCGGCGAGCTCCAGCGCGAGCCGTTCACGAACACCGTGCCCTGCTTGATCAGCGCGGAGTGAAACGAGCGGTGCACGCCCAGCACCGGATCGGCGAGGTTGTAGAGGAAATTCGACGTCATGAAATAATCGTAGTCGGTGTAGGTGCGCTTGAGCCAGGTCGGCACATCCTCATAGCGCAGTGTCGCCTTGATGCCGACCTGCACGAGCTGCTGCTGGACGCTCTCGCCGAAGCGCTGCCACTCCTCGCCGTAGGGCGTGATGTCGTGGATGATCTCGAAGCGCGTTCCATCGGCCTTGCGCGGAAAACCCGCTTCGTCGAGGAGCTTGTTCGCCATCTCGATTGCGTTTGGCACACTGTAATTGCGCACATCGGCGCTATACAGGCCGGAGGCCTTGAAGTTGGAGCTGATCGCACCGGTGGCAAGCCGGCCGTTGCCGAACCAGACGTTGTCGATCGCGAACTTGCGATTCACCGCATACGACACCGCCTGACGCACCTTCACGTTGTCGAAGGGCGGCTTCTTGGTGTTGATGGTGATCTCGACCACCGGCGAGATCATCTCGTAGCCCTTGGTCGTCACCTCGATGCTGGGCAGCGCCGCAAGCCGTTTGACGTCGTTGTAGGGAACGGCGCCGAACCCGGCAACGTGCGCGTCGCCCTTCTCGAGCAGCGCGGTGCGCGTGGCGGAGTCCGGGATGAACCGCACCACGATGCGATCGAGGTACGGCTGGCCGGGCCGCCAGTAGTCCGGGTTGCGGTCCAGGCGCACCAGTTCGCCCCGGCGCCACTCGACGAACTTGAACGGACCCGTGCCGACCGGCTTGTTGGCGAACTCGTGGCTGCGGATGTCGCCGTTGCCGAAGATGTGCTTTGGCAGCATCGGCGATTCGTAGCCGGACAGTGCCGCCAGCATGTAGGGCGCGGGGTTTGCGAGCCTGAAGATCGCGGTTTGCGGGTCGGGTGTCTCGACCGTGGTCACTTCCTTGAAAGTGTTGCTGCCGCGCGGATGGACTTTTTTGAGCACCTCCATGATCGTGAACTGCACGTCTGCGCTGGAGAACGGTTTGCCGTCGTGGAACTTGACACCGCTGCGCAGCTTGAAAGTCACGGTCTTGCCATCCGGCGCGACTGTCCACGATTCGGCCAGGCTCGGCAGCGGCTTGGTGTCGAAACCGTACTCGAACAGGCCGTCGTAGATCTTCGCCGTCACCTGGCCGATCGGGCCGGAGGTGCTGAGGTACGAGGCGAGCGTGGGTGGTTCCGGCTGGGTGATCTGCACGAGCGTGCCGCCCCGCTTCTGCGCAAGCGCGAACTGCGGCGCCGCGCACAGCGCTGCCGCCAGCAGAGCGGTGAACAGACTACGATTCAAGATCGTCGATGCGGACATGAAATTTCCCCTGTGTTGAAGTTGTTGCGAACCAGGCAAATTGAGTATTGCATACAAAGCATGAAAACGAAAACGCAGCGCTCATTTCCTCGCTGCCCACAGCCGCGCGCGATCCCGAGGTGTTCAGCCAGCGCGCGAAACGAACACCGGCGGATCAAAGGCCGTCACCACCGGCAGCGGCGCAGTGAAGCGCTCTACTTCGACCAGCGCGGTCTGGGCGCTGCAGCCCTGGCTGAAGCGCGATGCGCCCTTGTCGAGCGTGAGCACATTGGCGTTGCCGTGCTTGCACAGCGCCCCCACCACGCCGGGCCGGTCGGGGTCGTACCACGCGCCGGTCGCAAGTTGGATGACACCGGGACGCAGGCCCTCGTAGAACCGCGCGCCGGCGAGGCATGCGCCGCGGTCGTTGTGCACGCGAACGACGTCGCCCTCCGAGATACCACGCGCGCGCGCGTCCTCGGGGTGAATCAGCACCGGTTCGCGCCCTTTGATCTTGTTTTCCAGGCTGACGATGCCGTGGTCGTATTGGCTGTGCAGCTTGGTGTGCGGCTGGTTCGAGATCATGTGCAGCGGGAATCGGGCGGCCTTCTCGCTCCCGAGCCACTCGGCCGGTTCGATCCAGACCGGATGTCCGGGGCAGTCGGCGTAATCGAAGCCGGCGATGCGCGCGGAGAATATTTCGATCTTTCCAGAAGGCGTCCCGAGGCGATGGGCCTCGTGATCGGCGCGGAAATCCTCGAACAGCACGGCCGGTTTTCCGGGCTCCGGGTGTTCGATATAGCCGCGTTCCCAGAACTCATCGAAGCCGGGCAACGCGAGGCCGAATTCCTTCGCGCGCACAGTCGCGGTCGCGTAAAGGTGGCGCAACCACTGCATCGAATCACGGCCTTCCGTAAAGGCCGCCTCGGCGCCAAGCCGCTGCGCGAGCGCGGAGAAGATCGAGTAATCATCGCGCGCCTCGCCGACCGGCTCGACCGCTTTTTTCATCGCGATCATGTAACGGTCGCGCGAGGCCGAGCCGATGTCGTCGCGCTCGAGCATCGTCGTCGCCGGCAGAACGATGTCGGAGTGCTTCGCCTGTGCGGTCCAGAACTGCTCGTGCACCACCATGCACTGCGGCCGCCGCCATGCGGCTGCTCGCCGTGGTCGGCGCGCTGCAGGGACCAGGACACGTTGATCATGGTTCGTTCGCGCGCCATCCTGCGCGCAAGCGCGACGATCGCTTGCGGGTCCATCTGGGCAATGCCCCCGGCCCAGCGCGCATCCTTGGGCTGGCCGTCGGTCGCGCCCAGCAGGTAGGGCGCAAACCGCTCGAAACCGACGCAATATTTTTCGAGGAATGCGCGGTCGTGCAGATCTTCGCTGAGCAGCGTATGCGCGAGCGCGAGCATCACGGCGGCGTCCGTCCCCGGCCGGATCGGATGCCACTGCGCCCCGGGCGCTTCGGCCAAATCCCTGCGGATCGGGCTGAAGTTGACGAAATGCACGCCGGCCCGCGCGAGACGGCCGACCTGGTCGCGCATGGTGTGGTCGCTCGCGCCGCCGTTGGAGACCTGGGCGTTCTTGCTCGAGACGCCGCCGAACGCGACGAACACTCTGCAATGCCGCTCGAGGTCGGGCCAGGCGCTTTGCGCGCCCGCCAGGTATTCCATGGGTGCAAGGACGTAAGGCAGCAGGCTGCGCCCCGCGCCGAGGCTGTAGGAGCCGACGTGACGCACGTAGCCGCCGAGCTGGTTCAGGAAGCGATGCACCTGCGACTGGGCATGATTGAAACGGCCCGCGCTGGACCAGCCATACGATCCGCCGAAGATGGATTGGTTGCCATGCTCGGCGATCACGCGGCGCAGTTCGGACGAAACGAGGTCCAGGGCTTCGTCCCAGGGCACCTCGACGAACGGGTCGAGGCCGCGCCGCCCGCGCGAGGCGGCGCCGGTTTCGAGAAAGCCCCTGCGGATCGACGGACGTCGAACGCGCGCCGCCGAGTCGAGCGCGGCGGGAATCGATCGTCCGATCGGCGAGGGGCCGTGGTCGCGCTCGAACGGGTCGAGCGCGACCACCCGACCGTGCTCGACCCGAACGCGGTAGGCGCCCCAATGCGTGGAAGTCAGCTTTGCTGCCGGTGCGGGGACGCGCGGCACTTCGAAATTGGCGCTCATTTGGAACTTCTCCACTCGCCGCAGGCGTGCCCTGAAGCGGAATGCCCCAGAAGGTGATAGGCATTCTACCGCCGCCTCGCTCGCCCGATCATCGCAAACAGCGGTCACCAAAGCGAGCGCGATCGGCCGGATCCGCGACAAACGATAGGGAGCTTCCCATAGTGATCGCGAGGCCGCTCTGGTATGTTCGAAATTTCCAGTGAGTCAAAAACTTTCAGGAGACTTCCAATGACCCTATTTTCGCTCGCCGGCAAAGTGGCCGTCATCACCGGTTCGTCGCGCGGCATCGGCAAGGCGATCGCCGAGCGCTTCGCCGAACACGGCGCCAGGGTCGTGATCTCGTCACGCAAGGCCGAGCCCTGCGAGGCCCTGGCCAAGACGCTCAACGATCGCCATTGTGCGGGCACTGCGATATCGGTGCCGGCCAACATCTCCTCGAAGGCGGACTTGAAGAAGCTGGCCGAGGAGGCCACCCGCCAGCTCGGGCCGATCGACATCCTGGTGTGCAACGCCGCGTCGAATCCCTATTACGGCCCGCTCGCCGGCATCGAGGACGACCAGTTCCGGAAAATTCTCGACAACAACATCATTGCCAATCATTGGCTCATCGGTTTTGTGGCGCCGCAAATGATCGAACGCAGGGCGGGCTCCATCATCATCGTGTCCTCCATCGGCGGACTGCGCGGCTCGGCGGTGATTGGCGCCTACTGCATCTCGAAGGCCGCCGATCTGCAGCTCGCGCGCAACCTGGCGGTCGAGTACGGACCGCACAACGTGCGCATCAATTGCATCGCGCCCGGGCTGATCAAGACCGACTTTGCGCGCGCACTGTGGGAAGACCCGGAAAACCTGAAGCGCCGCACAGCCACGACACCGCTGCGGCGCATCGGCGAGCCCGACGAGATCGCGGGTGCCGCGGTGTTTCTCGCCTCGGCCGCAGGCTCCTTCGTCACCGGCCAGACCATCGTCGTCGATGGCGGCGTAACCATCTGAGACAGCCCATGCCCGAAGCGCAAACCGAACCCCAAGCAATCCAGAGCTTCCGCACAGAGACGCGCGCCTGGCTGGTGCAGAACTGTCCGGACGAAATGCGCCTGCCGATGAACAGCGAAGACGATGTCTGCTGGGGCGGACGCAATGTGCGTTTTTCTTGCGACGCGCAACGCCTGTGGCTCGAACGCATGGCCGGGCGCGGCTGGACCGTGCCCACCTGGCCGCGCGAATATGGCGGCGGCGGCCTGTCGGCCGACGAGGCCAAGGTGCTCGCCCAGGAGATGCGTTCACTCGCCTGCCGCTCGCCGCTCAGCAGCTTCGGCATCTGGATGCTCGGGCCCGCACTGCTGAAATTCGGCACCGAAGCGCAAAAGCATGAGCACTTACCGAAAATCGCGCGCGGCGAAATCCGCTGGTGCCAGGGCTATTCCGAGCCAAATGCGGGTTCGGACCTGGCTTCACTGCAAACGCGGGCCGAAGACCGCGGCGACCATTTCATCGTCAACGGGCAAAAGGTCTGGACCTCCTACGCCGACAAGGCCGATTGGATTTTCTGCTTGGTGCGCACCGACAGCGCGGCGCAGAAGCACACCGGGATCAGCTTCGTGTTGTTCGACATGGCCTCACCCGGCGTGAGTACCAAACCGATTGCGCTCATTTCGGGCAAGTCCCCCTTCTGCGAGACCTTCTTCGACAACGTGCGCGTCGAGAAATCCAACCTGGTGGGCACTGCCGGTGGCGGCTGGACTGTCGCCAAGTATCTGCTAACGCATGAGCGCGAAATGATCGGCGCGATCGGCGAACGTGCCGCATCCAGGCCGCTGGGTGAGTTGGCCGCGGATTGGGTGGGCGTGGATGCGCAAGGGCGCCTCGCCGATCCGCTCCTGCGCGCCCGCATAGCGGAGTTCGAAGTGGACGAAACCGCATTCCGCTTGCTGATGGAGCGCTTTGGCGACCTGGCCAAGGCGCGCCTGGCACATCCGGCGTTTTCGTCGGCGCTGAAGTACTACGGCGCTGAACTCAACAAGCGGCGCAACGAACTCATCATGTCTGCCGGCGGCTCGGATGCGCTCGAATGGGAGGGCGCCCTCTCGGGGCAAGGGACCGCGGCGCGCACCTGGCTGCGCTCCAAGGCGAATTCCATCGAAGGCGGCACCAGCGAAGTGCAATTGAACGTCATTTCCAAGCGTGTTCTCGGCTTGCCCGGCGCCTGATCATGGCACTCGTGCTGTCGGATGAACAAAACATGCTGCGCGACAGCGCGCGCAGTTTTCTCGCCAAGAACGCGCCCGTATCGCAGTTGCGCCAATTGCGCGACAGCCGCGACGCCTCGGGTTATTCGGCGGCCCTTTGGACGCGCTTCGCCGAGCAGGGATATACCGGAATGCTGGTGCCCGAGGACCTTGGGGGCCTGGGGTTGGGCGCCGTTGAGGCCGGCGTGTTGATGGAGGAAATCGGCCGCCACTTGGTTGCCTCGCCCTTCCTTGCGAGTAGCGTGGTGGCGGTGAGCGCTTTGCGCCGTGCCGGGAGTGCCGCCCAGCAGCAACAGTGGCTGCCGCGGATCGCCGGTGGTGAATGTATCGCCACGCTGGCGGTGGACGAGCAGCGCAAGCATCGCCCCGAACGGATCGAGTTGAAAGCCGCCCGCGCCGGCGAAGGTTTCCGCCTGGACGGTGACAAGACTTTCGTGCTCGATGGGCACGTGGCCGAACTGTTGATTGTCGCCGCACGCTCCTCCGCAAGCGTCGCCGGCAGCGCCGGCGAAACCCAGGGCATTTCACTCTTTCTCGTTCCACGCGCCACCGCCGGCGTCACCGTCGAGCGGACGATCATGGTCGATGCGCACAACGCCGCGCGCATCGGCTTCAAGGATGTGCGGTTGCACGCCGATGCGCTTCTCGGCCCGCTCGATGGCGGCTTGCCGGCATTGCAGGCGGCGCTCGATGCGGCGCGCGCGGCGGCGGCCGCAGAGCTCCTGGGCATCGCCGACGAGGTCTTCACGCGCACCCTCGGTTACCTGAAGGAACGCCGCCAGTTCGGCCGGCCGATCGCCGAGTTCCAGGCCCTGCAGCACCGCGCTTCGATCCTTTATGTCGACATCGAATTGAGTCGCGCGGCGGTCTTAAAGGCCTTGCAGAGCCTCGACAGTGCAACGCCCGAAGTCGCGGCGCGTGCTGTGGCCGTGGCCAAAGCCAAGTGCGGCAACACCGCCACGCTGGCCGTGCAGGAGGGCGTCCAGATGCACGGCGGCATGGGCATGACCGACGAATTCGAGATTGGTTTTTTCATGAAGCGCGCGCGGGTGTTGCAGGAACTGTTCGGCGAC